>CAZLBJ010000024.1:0-4570 GCA_964557755.1 uncultured Thermoanaerobaculia bacterium | reverse complement strand
GCAAGCACCCCTGACCCCGTGCATCTCTTCATCACCGGCATCTCCGGCTTCGTCGGCCTGCGGCTCGCCCGCAGCGTGCAGGCGGCGGGCGGGCGGGCGAGCGGCGTCTACGTCGCCGACCGCCCGGCGCCCGACGCCGGCGACTGCTGGGAGGCCGACCTGCTCGACCGGCCGGCGCTCGGCGCGGCGCTCGACGCCGCGCGGCCGGACGTCGTCGTGCACCTCGCGGCGCTGTCCCACGTCGGCGCCTCGTGGCAGCGCATGGGCGACTACTTCCGGGTCAACGTCCTCGGCACCGAGAACCTGCTCGCCGCCGCCGCGGAACGCGGCCTGCCGGTGGTCTTCGCCTCCAGCGCCGAGGTCTACGGCGCGGTGCCGGAGGACGAGCAGCCGATCCGCGAGACGCGGCTGCCGGCGCCGGCCAGCCCCTACGCGCTGACCAAGGCGGCGGCCGAGCTGCTGGCGCTCGCCCGCGGCGCCGTGGTGGTGCGTTCGTTCAACCTGGCGGGGGCGGGGCAGGCGGCGCAGTTCGCGCTGCCGTCGTTCGCCCGCCAGCTCGCCGCCATCGAGCGCGGCGACGCCGAGCCGGTACTCTCGGTCGGCAACCTCGAGGCGCGGCGCGACTTCGTGCACGTCGCCGACGGCCTCGAGGCCTACCGCCTGCTCGCCGAGCGCGGCGCCGCGGGCGAGGTCTACAACCTGGCGCGCGGCGAGGCGGTGTCGATCCGCCAGGCGCTCGAGCGGCTGTTGGCGATCTCCGGAGTCGCCGCCGAGGTGCGGGTCGACCCCGAGCGCGTGCGGCCGATCGACGTGCCGCTCTTGTGCGGCGACGCGGCGCGCCTGCGGGCGCTGGGGTGGGAGCCGCGCTGCGGCCTCGACGACGCCCTCGCCGAGATCTGGGACGAGGCGCGGCAGGCGGTGGCAGCGTGAGGCTGCTGGTGACCGGCGGCACCGGCTTCCTGGGCCGGGCGCTGGCGCAGCGGTTGGCGGGGAGCGGAGCGGGCCACGACCTGGCGCTGCTGGCGCGGCCGACCTCCGACCGCGGCGGCTTCCCGGCGGGCGTCGAGTGGGTGGCGGGCGACGTCACCGACCGCGCCTCGCTGGAGCGCGCCTGCGCCGGCCGCGACGCCGTCGTCCACGCCGCCGCCCTGGTCAAGATCCTGGCGCCGGGCCGCGACTTCGACCGCGTCAACGTCGAGGGGCTCGACCACCTGCTGGCCGCCGCCGCGGCGGCCGGCGCCGGCCACGTCGTCTACGTGTCGAGCTTCATGGCCTTCGGGCCGACCGAAGCGCTGCCCGGCGGCGCCGCCGACGAGACCACCGAGCCGGCCGAGCGCCGCTTCATCAACCACTACGAGCGCACCAAGACGCGCGCCGACCGGCGGGCGCGGCGGGCGATCGCCGCCGGCGCACCGCTGTCGGTCGTCTACCCCGGCGTCATCTACGGGCCGGGTCCCCTCACCGAGGGCAACATCGTGGCGCGCCATCTGCTCGACCTCGCCGCCGGCAGGCTGCCCGGCCTGCTGGGGTCGCCCGAGCGGCGCTGGAACTACGCCTACGTCGACGACGTGGCGGACGGCGTCGCCCGCGTCGTCGAGCGCGGCGAGCCCGGCCGGCGCTGGGTGCTGGGCGGCGAGAACGTCACCCAGGGGCGCTTCTACGACCTCGTCGAGGAGGTCGGCGGCATCACCTTCCCGCGCCGCCGCATCCCCGATCCGCTGGCGCGCGCCGCGGGGCTGGTGATGCGCGAGGCGGCGCGCTGGACAGGCCGGACGCCGCGGCTCACCCCCGACCTGGTGGAGATCTACCGCCACGACTGGGCGCTCGACTCCTCGCGTGCCGCCGCCGAGCTCGGCTGGCGCGGCCGCGGCCTCGAGGCAGGGCTGGGCGACACCGTGGCGTGGCTGCGGGAGGGCGGACGATGGCCGAGCTGAGCCCCGGGAACGTCATCCACCCGGCGCCGCCGCAGCCGCTGACCCGCGGCGAGCTGGCGCGCAAGACGGTGCACATGGGTGTCGGGCTGATCGCCTTCACCTTGCGCTGGCTGGGGCCGTGGTGGGGGGCGCTGTGCGCGCTCGGCGCCGTCGTCTTCAACCTGGCGCTGCTGCCGCGGCTCGGCGGCCGGGCGCTGCTGCGCGGCCACGAGGTCGAGCGCGGCCGCTCGCTCGGCATCGTCCTCTACCCGGTGGCGGTGCTGCTGCTGATCCTCGTCTTCCACCGCCGCCTGGAGGTCGCCGCCGCGATGTGGGGCATCCTCGCTTTCGGCGACGGCATGGCGGGTCTGGTGGGCATGGCGCTGGGGCGCCGGAAGCTGCCCTGGAACCCCGGCAAGAGCTGGGCGGGGACCCTCGCCTACTTCGTCTTCGGCACGCTCGGCGCCTGGGTGCTGCTGCTGTGGACGGCGCCGGGGCGCTACGAGGGGACCGCGGCGTGGACCTTCACGCTGGCGGCCTGCGCGGTGACGGCGCTCGTCGGGGCGCTGCTCGAGTCGCTGCCGCAGGGCCTCGACGACAACATCGGCGTGCCGCTGGTCTGCGGCCTGCTGCTGCTCGGCCTGCTGCTGTCGCAGGGCGGCTGGGACCTGGTGCGCGAGGAGGCGTTCCTCGCCGCCCTCGGCATCGGCCTGGCGGTCAACCTGGCGCTCGCCGCGGCGGCGTACGCGGCCGGCTCGGTGAACCTCTCGGGGGCGGCGGCGGGGACGCTGATCGGCGCCGCCGTCTGGGCCTTCCTCGGCTGGGAGGGGTTCCTGCTGCTCGCCGCCTTCTTCGTCCTCGGCAGCGCCGCCACCCGGCTCGGTTACTCGCGCAAGGCGGCCGCCAAGCTGGCCCAGGAGGAGGGCGGGCGGCGCGGCGCGCGGCACGCGTTCGCCAACGCCGGGGTGGCGCTCGCCTGCGCCGTCTTCGCCGCCACCACGCCGTGGGGCCCGCTCTTCGCCATCGCTTTCGCGGCCGCCTTCGCCACCGCCGCCGCCGACACCGCGGGCAGCGAGATCGGCCAGCTCTACGGCCGCCGCGCCTACCTGCCGACCACCTTCCGGCCGGTGCCGCCGGGCACCGGCGGCGCGGTGAGCGTGGAGGGCACGGCGGCGGGCATCGCCGCCTCGCTGGTGATCGCGGTGCTCGGCGCCGCGGTCGGGCTCTACCCGTGGCTCGGCGTCGCGGTGATCGTCCTCGCCGCCTTCGCCGGCACCACGCTCGAGAGCATCCTCGGCGCGACGGTCGAGCGCCGCGGCCTGCTCGACAACGAGGCGATGAACTTCCTCAACACCCTGGTCGGCGCCCTGGTGGCGGTCGGGCTGACGCTGCTCATCGTGGCGGAGATCCCGTCGTGAGCGAGGCGGTGGGCGCCCGCCGCGCCTCGAAGCTCGACGCCTACGTGCGGCTGGCGCGGCCGTTCACGCTGCTGCCGCCGCTGCTCGGCATCGTCTCCGGCGCGGTGTGCGCCTTCGGCTCGATCCACAATCCCGACCCGCTCTACCGGCTGACCCTGCCGGTGGTGCTCACCGTCGTCCTCGGCTCGCTGTGCGCCAGCTTCCTCAACGCCGCCTCGAACGCCATCAACCAGATCTACGACCTCGAGATCGACCGCCTCAACAAGCCGGGGCGGCCGCTGGTCACCGGCGAGCTGTCGCTCAGGCAGGCGTGGGGCTTCACCTGGCTGTTCTACCTGCTGGCGCTGGCGCCGACCTGGCTGGTGGTGGTGCACCCGTACGACGCCTGGTCGGAGAAGCTGTTCGCGCCGCTCGAGTACCACCAGACGTTCTTCATCTACCTGGCGGGGATGGTCTTCACCTTCATCTACTCGGCGCCGGCGCTCGGGCGTACGAAGACCGAGGGGATGCTCGCCAACCTGACGATCGCCGTCCCGCGCGGCGTGCTGCTCAAGGTGGCGGGGTGGGCGATGGTGGCGCACATCTGGCACGTCGAGCCGTGGTTCATCGGTGCCGTGTTCGGCCTCTACCTGATGGGCGCGGCGTCGACCAAGGACTTCGCCGACATCGAGGGCGACCGGGCGGGCGGCTGCCGCACGCTGCCGATCGTCCACGGCGTGCGCCGCGCGGCGTGGATCATCTCGCCGTTCTTCGTCTTCCCCTGGCTGCTGCTGCCGCTCGGCGCCTTCCTGCCCGACCCGCAGGACCCGAACCACCCGATCCTCACCGGCAACCCGTGGCTGCTGACGGGGCTGGGGGTGGTGCTGACGTTGTGGGGCGTCTACACGGTGTACCTGCTGGTGCGGGACCCGGAGTCGCTGACCACGACGGAGAACCACCCGTCGTGGCGCCACATGTACCTGATGATGATGGCGGCGCAGATCGGGTTCGCGGTGGCGTACCTGGTGTAGGCGGGCCGCTCGCGGAGTGGGCGGCAGGCAGGATCGTCTTGGCCTGAGTCAACCCCTGGCGCCGGCGCGTGTCGCGGGATGGCCGGTCGTGGTGCGGGGGCGTGGGGTGTCGCCGGGCCGGCGGCCTCCGCGAGGCGCGCCTGGCGCTCGCTTCGCTCGCTCCAGGATTCGGTTGGCGCATGCTCCCGAAGCAGCCCGCCCACCCACCTCGCCCACCAACCCCGCCTGC
>CAZLBJ010000023.1:0-13024 GCA_964557755.1 uncultured Thermoanaerobaculia bacterium | reverse complement strand
GGCGGCGCGCTGGGGCTCTCGGCGCGGGTCGACATCAACGAGTTCTCGATGCACCTGTTCTACCGCAACCGGCTGGTCCGCGCCTGCCTCGGGGCGTCGAGCCGCCGGCGGCGGCACCATCCGTTCACCGGCTTCGACCCTGCGGACGACGTCGCCCTCGCGCGCCTCCACCCCGGCGCCCCGGGCAAGCGCGAGGGCGAGTCGCCCGGGCCGTGGGACGGCCCCTACCCGCTGTTGAACGTCGCCCTCAACCTGGTGGCCGGCGAGGAGCTGGCCTGGCAGGAGCGCAAGGCGGCGTCGTGGGTGTTCGCGCCGCTCTACAGCGGCTTCGACGTGCGCACGGCGCCGGACGGCACCGGCGGCGAGGACGGCGGCGGCGAGGACGGCGGCACGGCGAAGCGCGGCCTGTCGCGCCACGGCTTCCGCCGCACGGAGCGCTACGCCCAGACGCCGGACGGCATCACCATGGGCACCGCGATGGCGATCTCGGGCGCCGCCGCCAGCCCCAGCATGGGCGCCGGGTCGACGCCGGCGATGGCCTTCCTGCTCACCGTCTTCAACGTCCGCCTGGGCTGGTGGCTCGGCAATCCGCGCCACCCGCGGACCTGGCGCCTGATGGGGCCGCGGGTCGGGCTCTTCGCGCTGCTCGACGAGCTGTTCGGGGCCACCGACCAGGACTCGCCCTACGTCTACCTCTCCGACGGCGGCCACTTCGACAACCTGGCGATTTACGAGCTGGTGCGCCGCCGCTGCCGCTTCATCGTCATGTCGGACGCCGGCGCCGACCCCGAGGTCACCTTCGAGGACCTCGGCAACTCCATCCGCAAGTGCTGCATCGACTTCGGCACCGACGTCGAGCTCGAGGTGGCGCGCTTCCGGCTCGACCAGGCGACCCGCTTCTCCCGCTGGCACTGCGCGGTGGGCCGGATCCGCTACGACAAGTCGGACCCCGCGGCCGCCCCCGGCCTGTTCTTCTACCTCAAGGCGTCGCTGACCGGCGACGAGCCACCGGACGTCCTCAACTACGCCGCCGACCACCCGGCCTTCCCGCACGAGCCGACCTCCGACCAGTTCTTCGGCGAGTCGCAGTTCGAGAGCTACCGCAAGCTGGGCGAGCACGTGGCGATGTCCGTCTTCGGCCGCGCCGGCGACCCCGACGAGCTCGCGGCGCTCGGCCTCGAGGAGCTGATCGTCCGCCTGCAGGAGGCCTGGTACCCGCCGAGCGGCGCCGCGGAGGGCGCCTTCACCCGGCACGCGGGCGAGCTCGACGAGCTGTTCGAGCGCCTGCGCACCGACTCGAGCCTCCACTTCCTGATCGACCAGATCTACCCCGAGTGGCAGTCGCTGGCCGCCGAGGTGGCCGGCGAGGAGCGGCCGGAGCCGCAGATGTGGCTGCCGGGGAGCCACGACGAGCTGGTGGCCGGCTTCTTCTTCTGCCACTCGCTGATCCAGCTCATGGAGACCGTCTACCTCGACCTCGGCCTCGAGAACGAGTACGCCCACCCGGACCACCGCGGCTGGCGCAACCTGTTCAAGCACTGGACGTGGTCGGGCATGGTGCGCGCCACCTGGGCGGTGACCGCCGGCACCTTCGGTGCCCGCTTCCAGACCTTCTGCCGCCGCCGGCTGGACTTCGAGCCGGGACGGCTGGAGGTCGAGGAGCACCGGCTGGCGGCGCGGAGCGTGGAGAAGACCGTCGCCGCGCTGGCCGGCGACGGCCGCCTCAACTTCCTGGAGGAGTCGCTGGTGCGCGAGCTCTGCGCGCTCAACACCGGGGCGGAGGCGCCGGACCGCCTGCTCGTCTGCCGCATGGCGGTGGGCGACCCGACCACCGCGCCCGGCGACGCCGACGCCTTCCGCTTCACCTTCGGCTTCGCCGTGGCGCGCGGCGGCACGCTGCTCTTCCTCCGCGTCCAGGACCACCTGCGCAAGATGGGCCTGGGGCGGCGGGCGCTGCGCCGGCTGGTGCGCGCGCACGGCATCACCGACGTCGAGACGCTCGCGGACGACCGCCTGCCCACCTACTCCCGCAGCCAGGCCGGCGAGGCCCGCGGCGACGCCCTGCGCTCGCTGTTCCGCTCGGTGCTCGACGAGGTCGACGCGGACTGAGGGCGGCGGGGGGCCGGCGACGCAATTCGCGGCTACTCCAATCGGTCCTCCGGCTCCGGAGCCCGGTGCGGCACCTTCGCTAGTACCGCCTCGAACCGCTCCCGGCTGCCGCGAGCGGCTCGCTCCTCGAGGTACTCGAGGGTCAGCAGGGCCGACGTCTTCTCGGCGACTGCCGTGGTGATGAGCTGGTTGATCGACACGCCTTCCCGCTTGGCGAGCTCGCGGACCTTCTGGTGCAGGGAGTTGGGAAGTCTCAGACTCAGGGTGCTCATGGTCCACCTTCCAAGATCTTGACGAAGTGTGCCGGAGTGTAGAGCTCGATACCGAATCTCTCTGCTCCCGCGAAGTCGCGTCGGTTGAACGTGACGATGCCCTCGCAAGCGGCGGCCACTGCCACCTCCAACACGAGGTCGTCGCCCGGGTCGAGGAGCAGCGGCCGCCACAGGAAGAAGACCTCCTGTCGGTGAGCAACCCTGCACAGGAAGTCCAGGAAGGCCTCGATGTCCTGGCGGGTCAGATCCGAAGCCACGACGTGCCGCAGCAGTGCGTCCTCGTACTCCAAGACCAAGGCGACGGAGAGCGCGATCTCGAAATCTGCCTGCCCTATCGACGAAACCAATCGAAACGATGCCCCGTCTCTCGACCTGAGAGCGGCGACGAGTACGTTGGTGTCCAGAACGACTCTCCGCGCCACCTTGGTATCATATGCGGTATCGAAATGACGTCAAGCGTTCCGGGCGGCGCGCCGCGGCTGAAACGTCTGCGCTCCCGGTCCCGTACTGCCTTCCATGCAGCCGGATGCCGCCCAGACGGCCGAGGTGCGCCTCTTCAACCGGGACTTCGCCCTGCTGTGGCAAGGCCAGCTGGTCAGCCAGCTCGGCAGCCAGGCGTTCCTGGTCGCCACCATGTACTGGACGATGGAGGCCACCGGGTCGGCCAGCCTGGTGGGCGTGGTGATGATGCTCTCGGCGCTGCCGATGGTGCTCCTCGGCCCGTTCGGCGGCACGCTGGCGGACCGCCGGGCTCGGGTGCCGATCCTGGTGGTCTGCGACCTGGTGTCCGGAGCGGTGGTGCTGTCGCTCGCCGGCCTGATGCTGAGCGGGCGGGGCTCGACCGGCCTGACCATGGTCTGGCTGCTCGCCGTGGTGGCCGTCCTCGGCTGCGTGCGCGCCTTCTTCCAGCCGGCGGTGACCGCCGCGGTGCCGGACCTGGTGCCGCCCTCGAAGCTGCCGGCGGCCAACTCGCTGATCCAGCTCTCCTCGCAGGGCTCCACCGTCCTCGGCCAGGCGGTGGGAGGGGTGCTCTACCGGCTGCTGGGAGCGCCGCTGCTCTTCGTGGCGGACGGTGTGAGCTACCTGCTGTCGGCGGCGAGCGAGTCGTTCATCCGCCAGCCGCCGGTCGCCAAGGGCCCGCGCAAGAAGCCCGCCGCCGTCCTCGCCGAGTACGTCCGGGACACCGGCGAGGGGTTCGCGTACCTGCGGCGGCGGCCCGGTCTCGTCGCGCTCCTGGTCGCCGCCTCGGCGGTGAACTTCTTCCTCATGCCGGTGTTCGTGCTGCTGCCGTTCTACGTCGAGCAAAGCCTGGGCGCCGGGGCCGCCTGGTACGGCTTCCTGCTCTCCGGCCTCAGCGCCGGCTCGATCGCCGGCTCCGTGGCCGCCGGGCTGCTGCGCCTACCGGAGCGGCACCGGGGCGCCCTGCTGGTCGGTTCGTTCTTCGCGGCCTCGGTGCTCCTGGGCCTGCTGGGCGTCGCCACCTCCCGCTACCTCGCCCTCGCCCTGCTCACCGCCGCGGGCCTGGCGAGCGGGCTGATCAACGTCCACGTCATCACCCTGTTCCAGACCGCCACGCCGCCGGAGCTGCGCGGCCGGGTGCTGTCGCTGGTGATCGCCCTGGCCGGCGCGGTGACGCCGCTCGGCATGCTGGTCGGCGGCGTCCTGGGCGACCTCACCGGCAAGAGCCTCGCCGCCATCTTCATCGGCTGCGGCGCGGCGGCCACGGCCACGGTCGCCGTCGCCACCACCCGCTCGGCCTTCCGCGCCCTGGTCGGCGGCGAGGCGTCGCCGGAAGCCTGAGCTGGTTCGTCCGAAACCGCTCACGGCTGCTGCTCTTGAGAGATGGTCGAGGGTCAGCAGGGCCGAGGTCTTCTCTGCAACTGCCGTCGTGATGAGCTGGTTGATCGACACACCTCATGCTAGGCCACCTCGGAGACGATCCGGAGCAGTGAGTTCGTGCGTCTCAAGCTCGATGAACTCATGGACCATCCTGCCCCCCTGCTCCTCGCTCACGTAGCCTACCCTAAAGCTGCCACTTCAGCTTGATCAAGAACAGTGGTAGACTAGGGTTGATCCACCGTCCAGACCAGCGCTCAGGGAGGTCTGCTATGAAGAAAGAAAGCGTGCTCGAGCTGAAGCAAGAGGTGCTAACCACGTTAGCCCAACCACAATGGACTGGTACCGGAGTGGGAACTGAGAGTCTCGTCAGTTCACGGCTCGAAAGCAGGTTGGCCGTAGGATACTCGGAGCTCGGTAAGGGACAGTATTGGCTCGAGCTTCGCGTCCAACGAGGGCACGGTCCAGCCTATCGTTTGGCAGAGGAAATCCGCGGAAAAGCAGCCGGCGAGGCGAGAGTAGAAGTGATCCCTCGAATCGAGATGCCGACAAAGAAAGCGCTCACCGACATGTTCAAGGGCTCCAAGTCATTGACCAAGCGGCAGCGCCCTCTCCACATCGGGGTTTCAATTGGTCCCAGAGAGGGTGGAGCAGGTACTCTGGGCGCATTTGTCGAAACCGACAGCGGAATTGCCCTACTCAGCAACAACCACGTTCTTGCTCAAATGGGTCGCGCGGAAATGAATGAGCCCATTTTTCAACCCGGCAGACCCGATGTCCAAACCTTGATGGCGGCAAATAAGGTGGCAAAGCTGACAAATTACGCAGAAATTTCCAGAACCGACCGCAACTTTAATGACTCCGCTATAGCCCGGCTCGAGCCTGGTGTCGATCATCTCGGCAACACCATACCCGATGGACTGGGTTGTCCTCATCAAGGAAAGCGTTTAAGTCGCGTCGGCGACTACAGTGTAATCGCCGCGGGAGAAACAGTCTGCAAGATTGGCAGATCGACTGGGTTCACTCGTGGAGTAGTAACCGCAATTGCACTCGACAACGTGCCTATTCTTACCTCTATCGGCAACGTGCTCTTCGACAACATGCTAGAGATAACTTGGGAGAGCAACCAACGACCGTTCTCCCGCGATGGCGACTCCGGGAGTGTAGTCTTTATTGAGCGAGGATTAGTAGCAGTAGGCTTGCATTGCGCCGGTGGCTTCAAGAAAGTAGGTGACGGGGGAGGCATCGGAGTCAGCTATAGCTGTGATCTAACTTGTGTACTGAACGACTGTGATGCAACGCTTGTGGCTTGAAGCCATGACGACACTCACCGAAGCCCTAGATGCGAAGACACGCTTGAAGAGGATCACGAGCAAGTTACCAGGCGTCATGGGAGTCGGTGTGGCCTGGGACGAGAACGGCGAGCCATGTTTGCGAGTCAACCTTGCTGCTGAGGTAGATGACACAACTCGGGAACAGATCCCCTCGGAATTCGAGCGGATACCAGTAGAAGTGGCGTTCGTCGAGCCGCTAAAACTTGAGTGATCAACCAGGAGAGCTTGCAATGAAGAACAAAATTTTTGACGAGCCGGTAATAGGCGCGTGGGACGAGCACAGTAAGGGGTTGTACCTGGAGGAGATCGGCGATGAGGAGCCAACCGTCCCTCAATCCTCTGTGAAAGCAGAGGCATTTCTTGGAAGGAAAAAAAGAGCTTGGGAGCATAGCGAGCATTTGATTGGCTATATCCACGTAGACGGAACTATTGAATCCGCATTGAGTATTACTTCAGACGCCTCATTGTCAAAGATTGACATACGACTGGACCGACTTAGAGTATTCGATTATCCTGGAAGGGGGCGGCACTTTGTACTCCTTACTTTCAAGGCGACGAACGAAATGAGTGGCTCGCAGGAAACGATTGCATTTAATCAAACGTATCTTGCTCAAGAGAAGGAAGCTGCCGGGGTGACCGGCTACCCTATTTTTCGAGACCTATCGGTAGGTAGGCGAGGTGCTGCTCTTGAAGTCGGTACAGTGAACGTGAAGAACGAAAACGATGAGCGAGCGCTATCATTCCTTGATTCGCCAGAATTTAATCAAGGCGTGCAGCTCCTGACAACCGCTCAACCAGCGCTAGCGCCCTTAACAGGTGTTGCGCTTGGCCTGACGAAACTCATGCTTCGCAGCCGCCAGAATGTGCCAGTTCAGCAATTCTACTTAGGCCTAGACCATGATTCACCTGGCACTACGGGAGCGCGACTAAGGAAGGGGCCTTATATTGCGGTTCAAGCTCCAGACATCAGTTGGGGCGATTGGCGTTTTGAGAGCTCAAGTGGAAGAGTCGTGAGCGCCACAAGCGGGAGTCTGGATATTTCGTACAACTATCTCATATTCCGAGTTACAGCAAGTCCAGAATGAGGCGGTTTATTCGGCCGGCGCCGCCAATGCATTAAGACAGAAGCTCACTGAGATTTCGGCGCTCCGAGCGGCGAATCGCGACCCCTCAGGCTTACCTGACGGCGGTACTGCGTCGAGTCGAGCGTTGTTATGCTCTCCCAGCGAAGGAGGAGAACGATGAGCGACGACGGCGCCAACGGACACGAGCAACCGCAGCATCCCCGCATCATCACAGGCGAGGACTACGTGGAGAGTCTTCGGGGCCGGGGCCTCCAGGTCTACCTCTTCGGCGAGCTGGTCGACGAGCCGGTCGACCACCCCATCATCCGGCCGTCGATCAACGCCGTGGCGGAGACGTACGACCTGGCAGTCGAGCGGCCGGAGCTGGCGACGGCGGTGTCGCCGCTGACCGGGGAGCGGGTGAACCGGTTCCTGCACGTCGCCACCAGCGCCGCCGACCTGGTGCTGCAGAACAAGATGCAGCGGCGGCTCGGGCAGCTCACCGGCACCTGCTTCCAGCGCTGCGTCGGCATGGACGCGCTCAACACCCTCTACTCCGTCACCTACGAGATGGACGAGGCGCACGGCACCGGGTACCACGAGCGGTTCAAGGCCTTCCTCGCCGACGTCCAGCGCCGGAACCTGGTGATCGGCGGCGCGATGACCGACGTCAAGGGCGACCGCAGCAAGGCGCCGCACCAGCAGGCCGACCCGGACCTCTACTTGCACGTGGTGCGGCGCAGCGAGGAGGGCGTCTGGGTGCGCGGCGCCAAGGCGCACCAGACGGGGTGCCTCAACTCGCACTGGCTGATCGTCATGCCGACCCTGCGCCTGGGGCCGGAGGACGCCGAGTTCGCCGTCGTCGGTGCCATTCCGGTGGACGCCCCCGGCATCACCTACGTCTACGGCCGGCAGTCGTGCGACACGCGGGCGATGGAGGGCGGCAGCCTCGACGCCGGCAACGCGCGCTACGCCGGCCAGGAGGCGCTGGTGGTGTTCGACGACGTGTTCATCCCGCGCGAGCTCGTGTTCATGGACGGCGAGACCGGGTTCGCCGCCATGCTGGTCGAGCGCTTCACCTGCTACCACCGGCGCAGCTACGTGTGCAAGAGCGGCGTCGGCGACGTGCTGATCGGCGCCGCGGCGACGATCGCCGAGTACAACGGCGTCGAGCGCGCTTCGCACGTCAAGGACAAGCTGGTCGAGATGACCCACCTCAACGAGACGATCTACGCCACCGGCATAGCCTCCTCGCACCAGAGCCACGCCACCCGCTCCGGCGCCTGGATCTGCGACGACATGCTGGCCAACGTCTGCAAGCACCACGTGACCAAGATGCCGTACGAGATGGGGCGGCTGGCGCAGGACCTCGCTGGCGGCCTGGTGGTCACCCTGCCGTCGGAGGACGACCTGCGCCACCCGGTGCTCGGCCCGCAGCTCGAGAAGTACCTCCAGGGCCGCGCCGACGTGCCCACCGAGGACCGCCTGCGCATCCTGCGCCTGATCGAGAACATGACCCTCGGCCGCAACGCCGTCGGCTACCTCACCGAGTCGCTGCACGGCGCCGGGTCGCCGCAGGCGCAACGCATCCAGATCCACCGCCAGATGCAGGTCGACGTCAAGCAGCGCCTCGCCAAGCGCCTCGCCGGCATCGAGGTGCCGAAAGGGCTGGTCGAGGACTTGAGCGGCATCGTCGCCGACGGCTACCTGGCGCGCGTCTTCGCGGCCGGCGACGACGAGCGCCCGCCGGCCTGAGCGCCGCCCCCCGGCCGCTCGCGGCGCCCTTCGCCGCACCTCGACTTGACAGCGCCGCGGCCCCTCCCTAGAGTACCGAGCAAACGTTCGGTTTTTTCTTGGAGGGACGGTCCGATGGCTGCGTCGAGGCAGCAACTGAAGTCCGAAGCGTCCGTCGGGCGCACGCTGGAGGCGGCGCTGGAGCTGTTCTCGAGCCACGGCTTCGGCGCCACCTCGATGCGCCAGATCGCCGACGCAGCCGGCCTCTCGGTGGGCAACGTCTACCACCACTTCCCCAGCAAGGAGGCGATCTTCCAGCGCCTCCTCGAGCAGTACTGGCAGGAGGTGCTCGACCCCGAGCTGCCGCTCAACCGCGTCTTCGCCGAGGCCCGCTTCCCCGAGGACCTGGAGGCGATGGCGGCCGCCATCGAGCAGGTGGTCGAGCGCTTCCGCCCCTACATCCTGCTCATCTACGTCGACGTCATCGAGTTCCGCGGCGAGCACATCCGCTCGTTCTACGAGGGCATGGCCGATCGCTTCCGCGAGGCCTACGCCCCCCGCCTGCGCGAGCGCCAGCGCGCCGGCGAGCTGGGTACCGACGCCGACCCCGTGGTGGCGGCGATGACCGCCACCCGCTGGTTCTTCTACTTCTTCACCGTCGAGAAGTGCTTCGGCGTCCCCATGCACTTCGGCATGAGCCCCGAGCAGGCGGTGGCGGAGTTCATCCGCCTGCTGCGCTACGGCTTGCTGCCGCGCGACGGCGCCCCGCACCACGACCCACCACCAACCATCCACAGGGAGACGTGACGATGACCCACGAACCGAGAGAGCGCCGCACGCCGTCTCTCGCCGTGCTCCTGCTGCTGGCGGCGCTGCTGGTGCCCGCCGCGGCGCCGGCGGCGGCGCAGGACGCCATGGACGAGGCGACGCCGGCCGACGCCGCGACGGCCCAGGACTACGCGCAAGCCGGCGACGACGAGGAGGCGATGGAGGACGAGGAGGCGCCGGCGGCGGAGTACGGCGAGGAGATCGTCGTCACCGCCCGCAAGCGCGAGGAGAGCCTGCAGGAGGTGCCGATCGCGGTCACCGTCACCTCCGGCGCGGTGCTCGAGGACACCGGCGCGCCCGACATCTCGGTGCTCGCGAGCTACGTCCCCAACCTCACCGTCTACGGCGGCCGCAACCAGTCGACCACGCTCACCGCCTTCATGCGCGGCATCGGCCAGGCCGACCCGCTGTGGGGCGTCGACCCCGGCGTCGGCCTCTACCTCGACGACGTCTACATGGCCCGCCCGCAGGGGGCGCTGCTGGACGTCTTCGACGTCGAGCGCGTCGAGGTGCTGCGCGGCCCGCAGGGCACCCTCTACGGCAAGAACACGGTCGGCGGCGCCATCAAGTACGTCAGCCGCGCGCCCACCGACGAGCTCGAGGCGCGCGTCTCGCTGGCCGGCGGCTCGTACGGCACGCAGGAGGTGCGCGGCGTCGTCAGCGGGCCGCTCGCGGAAGGCCGGCTGCGCGGCAAGCTGGCCGTCGCCTCGCTGCAGCGCGACGGCTACGGCGAAAACCGCTTCACCGGCCGCGACGTCCAGGACAAGGACTCGACCGCCTACCGCCTCGCCCTCGACTGGCTGGCCTCGGAGGCGGTGACCGTGCAGCTCAGCGCCGACCGCACCGAGGACGACGCCGAGCCGCGCGGCTACCAGCGGCTGGTGGCGAACCCGTTCTGCCCGCTCTTCCTCGGCGCCACCTGCCCGCCGCTCGACGACCGCTACGACACCCAGAGCGGCCTCGCGCCCTTGAACAGCACCGACTCCGAGGGCTACGCGCTCACCGTCACCTGGGAGCTCAACCCGACCTGGCAGTTCAAGTCGATCACCGCCTATCGCGAGAGCGACAGCGAGAACAACATCGACTTCGACACCACGCCGGCGCCGATCACCGACGTCATCGCCACCTACGGCGACGACCAGACGTCGCAGGAGCTGCAGCTCCTCTACACCGGCCCCGGCAAGCTCGACGGCGTGGTCGGCGTCTACTACTTCGACGGCTCGGCCGGCGGCCGCGTGCTCAACAACTTCCTCAACCTGCTGTTCGGCAGCACCGAGGGCACCATGGACACCGAGTCGATCGCGGTGTTCGCCGACGGCAGCTACCAGGTCAACGACCGCCTGACCTTCAACGGCGGCCTGCGGGTGACCGAGGAGGACAAGCACGCGCGCGCCTTCAACGTCGGCTTCACCGACGGCACTTTCACCACCGTCAACGCCGTCGTCGCCGACTTCGACAAGAGCGAGACGTTCACCTCAGTGGCGCCGCGCCTCGGCCTCGACTACGCGTTCAGCGACGACGTCATGGGCTACGTGTCGCTGTCGCGCGGCTTCAAGAGCGGCGGCTTCAACGTGCGCGCCCAGGCGGTGGCCTTCCCGCAGTCGGCCGAGCCGTTCGAGGACGAGCAGCTCGACGTCGCCGAGGTGGGGCTGAAGTCGATCCTCGCCGGCCGCCAGCTGGTCCTCAACACCGCCGCCTTCTACGGCGACTACTCGGACGTCCAGGTGTCGACCTTCACCGCCTACGACTCGAACGGCGACGGCGTCGACGACGCCTTCTTCGGCGACTTCCTCAACGCCGGCGACGCGACGCTGACGGGCGCCGAGCTGGAGTTCGACTACAGCCCGCACGCCGTCCAGTGGTTCGGCCTGCAGGGCAACCTGAGCTGGCTCGACGCCGAGCCCGACAGCTTCCTCGACTTCAACCAGGACGGCGTGCTCGACACGCAGGTGATCACCAACGCGCCGGAGTACACCGCCGGCCTGCGCTTCAAGCTCGACTTCCCGGCCTGGGGCGGCCTGATCACCGCCACCCTCGGCGGCAACTACCGCGACGACGCGGTGCTCACCAACGAGGGCGTCAACCCGATCACCCAGGACGCCTACGGCACGGTGGACGCCTCGATCGACTGGACGCACGGCAGCGGCCACTGGGGGTTCAAGCTCAACGGCCACAACCTGACCGACGAGGAGTACGTGACCAACGGGTACAACATCCCGGTGCTCGGCATCCGCACCGCCACCTACGGGCCGCCGGCCACGGTCACGGCGGGCTTCGAGTACCGCCTCTTCTAGGGCTGCGGAGGAGGGCTCCGCGGCCGCCGCCCGGGGCAGGCGGCGGCCGCGGGGGCCCCTCGCCCGCCCGGCGTCCCCATGGAACCCAAGATCCTCGCCAGCTGGCTGCTGGTGGCCGGCTACGCGGCCGCCATCGTCGTCCTCGTGGTGCGCGGCGCGCGCCGCAACCGCAGCGTCGCCGACTACGCGGTGGGCACCTTCGCCTTCTCGCCGCTGGCGGTGGGGCTGGCGCTGGCGGCGTCGACCACCAGCGCCGCCACCTTCATCATCAACCCCGGGCTGGTCGCCTACTTCGGCCTCTCCGCCGCCTTCGCGCTGTGCGTCGTGCTGCCGCTGTCGATGGGCGTGTCGCTGGTGGTGCTCACCAAGGGGTTCCGCAAGTACGGCGGCGCGGTGAAGGCGATGACCCTGTCGCAGTGGGTGGGCCGGCGCTTCGGCAGCCGCGCCTTCGCGGTGTTCTTCGCCGCCCTGGCGCTGCTGCTGGTCACCTTCATCGTCATGATCCTGGTCGGGCTGACCAAGGTGCTGGCGGTGTCGCTGGGGCTGCCGGAGGTGGCGGTGCTGGCGGTCCTCGTCGCCTTCTCGTTCGGCTACATGACCTTCGGCGGCGCCAACTCGATGGTCTACACCAACACCATCCAGGCGCTGATCATGATCGTGGTTGCGGTGGTGCTGCTCGGCTCGGGCGGCGAGCACCTGGCGGACGGCGTGGGCGGCTTCATCGCGCGGCTGCGCGCCGTCGACCCCGACCTCGCCACCCTCTACAACCCGGCGAGCCCGCTCTTCCGCGACGGCTTCGAGGTGATCTTCTGCACCGCGGTGGTGGGCATCGCCATCGCCTGCCAGCCGCACATCATCACCAAGTCGCTGCTGCTCAAGGAGGAGCGCGACGTCAACCGCTACCTGGCCGCCGGCATCGCGGTGCAGGTGCTGTTCTTCTGGGTGGTGGTGGCGGGGCTCTACGCGCGGCTGGAGATGCCGGACCTCCAGCACGCCGGCGCCACGGTGCCGCCGGACAGCGTGATCTCCACCTACCTGGTGACCGAGTTCCCTTGGTTCGTGGGGGTGATCGTCTTCCTCGGGCTGATCTCGGCGGGGATGTCGACGCTCGAGGGGCTGATCCAGTCGCTGTCGGTGACCGTGACCCACGACCTGGTGGCCAACGTCCACGCGGCGGCGACCGGCCGCGAGCTCTCCGAGCGCTTCGAGTTCCTGCTCAACCGCGGCGTCATCGCGCTCCTCGCGCTGGTCTCCTTCGCCCTCGCCTGGTGGCAGCTCGTGGCGCCGAACCTGAGCGTCATCATCTTCGCTCAGCTCGGCGTCTACGCCTACTTCGCCGCCGCCTTCGTCCCCGTCCTCTTCGGCACCTTCCTCGACGACGCGCCGCTGTCCGCGGTGGCGGCGGCGGCGGTGGCCGCGTTGGTGGTCCACTACGGTCTGTACTACACAGGTCACCTCTGGTTCTCCTACTACCAGGGGGTGGCGGTCAAGAACCCGGGCATCGCGACGGCGCTCGCGGTGGTGGCGGCGACGGTGGTGGGCGGGGGGCTGTA
>CAZLBJ010000022.1:0-2670 GCA_964557755.1 uncultured Thermoanaerobaculia bacterium | reverse complement strand
TACACCGCCTGGCGCACCCCCGAGGCGGGCAGCGAGCGCCGCTCGAGGTTGATGGTCACCGGGTCGGCCAGCATGTCGCCGGCCAGGCGCACGATCGGCTGCGCCAGGGTGGCGGAGAAGAACAGCGTCTGCCGCTGCTTCGGCACGTGCTTCAAGATCCGCCGCACGTCGGGGATGAAGCCCATGTCGAGCATGCGGTCGGCCTCGTCGAGCACCAGCACCTCGAGGCCGTCGAGGTTGGCCCACGGCCGGCTCAGCAGGTCGAGCAGGCGCCCGGGGGTGGCGATGATGACGTCCATCCCCTCGCGGAAGGCGCGCTCCTGCGGCTCGTAGCCGACGCCGCCATAGACGCAGGCGAAGGTCAGCTCGGTGTGCGCCGCCAGCTCGCGGAAGTGCTGCTCGATCTGCAGCGCCAGCTCGCGGGTGGGCGACAGCACCAGGGCGCGGGTAGTGCCGCGCGGCCTGTGCAGCAGGCGCTGCAGGATGGGCAGCGCGAAAGCGGCGGTCTTGCCGCTGCCGGTCATCGCGCAGGCCAGCGTGTCGCGCCCCTCGAGGCCCCAGGGGATGGCGTCGCGCTGGATGTCGGTGGGCTCGGTGAAACCCAGGTCGCGCACGGCGTCGAGCAGGGCGGCGTCGAGTTCAAAAGAGTCGAAGCTCATGGGGGTTCCGGTCGGTTTCGCGGGTTCAGCGCAGCGGGTCCAGCCCCTGGTCGTGGTAGGAGCGGGGGTCTTCCAGCGGCTCGAGGTGGGTGAACACCGTCGCCGCCGGCAGCCGGCGGCGGATCTCCTCCTCCATCGCCTCCACCAGGTCGTGGCCCCGCTGCACCGTCCAACGGCCCGGCACCTGCACGTGGAAGGAGACGAAGGAGCGCGCTCCGGCGCGACGGGTGCGCAGGGCATGGTACCGCACTTCGTCCTCCTGCCGGGCCAGCACCGCGTCGAGCGCCGCGGTGACGCGGCCGACGTCCTCGCCCGGCAGCGCGCGGTCCATCAGGCCCTGGGCCGAGGCCGAGACCAGGCGGTAGCCGGTCCAGCCGACGTGGCCGGCGAGCACCAGGGCGACCAGCGGGTCCGCCGCCTGCCAGCCGGTGGCGGCGACCAGGCCGAGGCCCGCCAGCACGCCGGCGGAGGTCCACACGTCGGTGAGCAGGTGGTGGGCGCTGGCGCGCAGGCCGATCGAGCGCAGGCGGCGGCCGGCGGCGAGCAGCGCCAGCGCCGCCGCCAGGTTGACCAGCGCCGCGGCGACCAGGATGACCAGGCCGAGGTCGAGCTGCTCGACCGGCCGCGGATGCAGCAGGCGCCGGGCGGCGCTGCCGGCGATGGCCAGCGCGGCGACGAGGACCAGCGTCCCTTCGGCGCCGCTGGCGAAGTACTCCGCCTTCTCGTGGCCGTAGAGGTGCTCCTCGTCCGGCGGCCGCTCGGCGACGCGCAGCACCAGCAGGCTCAGCACCCCGGCCGCCAGGTTGACCAGCGACTCCAGGGCGTCGGCGAACAGCCCCACCGAGGAGGTGAGCAGCCACGCCCACGTCTTGAGCGCCATCGTCGCCAGGGCGGCGGCGATGGCGATCCAGACATAGCGGGACGGCGCGCTCGCGCCCGGGGTCACCATGCCCGCGGCATTCTACGGGCGCCGGTGACCCGGACGCGAGCGCGTCGGGCCGCGGAGTGCGGAGTCCGGGGGCCGGCCGGCCCCGCGGCGTCCTAGCCGTCTGGGTCCAGCGTCGAGCCGAGGTCGGACTCGTCCTCGGTCTCCACGCTGAAGGTCGCGGCCGGATCGGTGGGCGTGTACTCCTTGCCGTCCGGATCCAGCGTCGAGCCGAGAGCGTTGGCGTCGCTGGCGCGCCCGACGGTGGGCTGCGTCCATCCGAACCAGCCACTCACCCACTCCACGGCGTCGTCCCACAGCGACCACGAGCCGGCGGCGTCGGTGGTGGCGGGCGCGGCGGCGGCCGGCATCGCCAGCAGCAGGGCGGCGACGGCGGCGAGCGCGGCGAGGCGGCGAGACGAAACCCAGCAGATCATCGTAGAGGTCGACATTCGAGATTCTCCTTCGCGGCGGCTCCCCACGGCAGCCCCCGGACCGCCGCCGTCCGCCTTCTCTAAGTGGAGTGAGCAGGAGGTCCCGAATGTGGACAACCCGCCCGATATCCAAATATACCTATGGGCAGATTATCATGCGCGGCGCCGGCTTGCACCGTGAGGCGGCGGCGGGCGCGGCAGAGGTTCAGCCCAGGACCTTCTCCAACCGCTCCAGGGCCCAGTCGATTTCCTCGCGCTCGATGACCAGCGGCGGCGCGATGCGGATGACGTTGTCGTGCGTCTCCTTGCACAGCAGGCCGTCCTTCTGCAGCGCCTCGCAGAAGCGCCGGGCGCCGCCGGCCTCGGGCCGCAGCTCGATGCCGATCCACAGGCCCTTGCCGCGCACCTCGGCGACGTGCGGCGAGTCGAGGGCGCGCAGCCGCTCCATGAAGTAGCGGCCGAGGCGCTCGGAGCGGCCCGCCAAGTCCTCCTCCACCAGCACGGCCAGGGCGGCGCGCGCCACCGCCGCCGCCACCGGGTTGCCGCCGTAGGTCGAGCCGTGGTCGCCGGGGTGGAAGACGCCCATCGCCTCCTCGTCGGCGAGCACCACCGACACCGGGTAGAGGCCGCCGGAGAGCGCCTTGCCGAGGAT
>CAZLBJ010000021.1:0-6490 GCA_964557755.1 uncultured Thermoanaerobaculia bacterium | reverse complement strand
TCCCAGATGCGGCGCACCGCGGCGGCAGCGCCCGACTCCGCGGCCGGAGCCGGCGGCGGCGGCAGCTCGGCCTCCTCCGCCACCGGCTGCGACGGCCACCGCAAGCGCCGGCGCCACCACCACAGGGCGAGCAGCAGGAGGAGGCCGAGGAGGACCCACGTCACCGGCCGCTGCCACCACGGCTCGAGCAGGTGGAGCGGAGGCGCCAGGTCGTACGGCAGGCCCGTCGTCCCGTCCCTCGCCGGGCCGCTCACCGGCGGACCCGCCGGCGGTGGAAGTAGCGGGTGAGCGAGGCGGCAACCGGCTCGGCGGTCGAGATCGAGGCCACGGCGATGCCGTGGCGGCCGGCCTCGCGGCGCAGGAAGGCCTCCGTCTCGGCGAGCGTCCCCAGCTCGCCCGGCCGGAAGACGCCGCGCCGCCGGCCCTCCGGCGCCACCGCCGGCAGCCGCGGCAGTCCGTCGTCGACGGCTCGCGGATCCACCGCCGCCCCGGCCGCCCCGCCGCCGCCGGCGGCGAGCTCCAGCGGGTCGTAGACGTGGAGCAGCGCCGCGTCGTGGCGCGCCTGCACGTAGCGCAGGTCGTCGGGCACGTCGTGGTCGACGAAGTCGGAGACCAGGAACACCACCCGCCGGCCGGTGCCGCGCTGCGCCTGCACCGCGTGGATGGCGAGGCGCGGGTCGGAGACCTCGACCGGCCGCTCCCACGGTGCGGCGGCGGCGAGCAGGGCGCGCAGGGCGCGGAAGAGCTGCGCGCGGCCGCCGCGCGGCGGCGCCTCGTCGAGCACGCGGTCGGCGAAGACCACCCAGCCCACGCGGTCGCCGGCGTCGACCGCCGAAACCGCCAGCGTGGCGGCGAGCTCGACGGCCACCTCGAGCTTGGTCTTCGCCTGGAAGCCGGTGTGCATCGACGGGCTGACGTCGACCGCCAGCACGATCTCGCGCTGCCGCTCCTCCTGGTGGACGCGCACGTACGGCTCGCCGACGCGGGCGGTGATGTTCCAGTCGATCAGCCGCGCCGGCTGCCCCGGCACGTAGCGCCGCGCCTCTTGGAAGACCAGGCCGCGGCCGAGGACGGCGGTCAGGTAGTCGCCGGGGCGCAGGCCGGCGGCGTTGCGGCGCGCCACCAGCTCCAGCCGCCGCACCCGGCGCAGCAGCTCGCCGGCCTCGGCGGCGGTGGCGGCTGCAGGGGCGGTGGCGGCCACCCGTGGGCTCCTACGGGGCCGGCACCGCGGCGAGGATCTCGTCGATCATGCGGTCGGTGGACACCTTCTCGGCGCTGGCGAAGTAGGTCGGCACGATGCGGTGGCGCAGCACCGGGTGGGCGAAGGCCTGGACGTCGTCCGGCAGCACGGCGTCGCGGCCGTCGAGCAACGCCGCGGCGCGCGCCGCCTGCACCAGCGAGATCGAGCCGCGCGGCGAGGCGCCGAGCTCGACGTACGGCGCCAGCTCGAGGCCGAAGCGGTCCGGCTCGCGGGTGGCGGCCACCAGGTCGGTGGCGTAGCGGATCACCCGGTCCTCGACGTGCACGCCGCGGCATAGACCCTGGAGCTCGAGGACGGAGCTTGCGTCGAGGAGCTGCTCGACCGCCGGCAGCCGCGTCTCGTCGATCACCATGCGCACGATGGCGTCCTCGTCGTCCTGTGCCGGGTAGCCCACGCGCAGCTTCATCAGGAAGCGGTCGAGCTGTGCCTCCGGCAGCGGGTAGGTGCCCTCCTGCTCGATCGGGTTCTGGGTGGCGAAGACGAGGAACGGCGACGGCACCGGCAGCGACTCCTGGCCGATCGTCACCTGCCGCTCCTGCATCGTCTCGAGCAGCGCCGACTGCACCTTGGCCGGCGCCCGGTTGATCTCGTCGGCGAGCACGAAGTGGGCGAAGATCGGCCCGCGCACCGTCTCGAAGGTGCCGGAGTGCTGGTTGTAGATGCGGGTGCCGACGACGTCGGCGGGCAGCAGGTCGGGGGTGAACTGGAGGCGCCGGAAGGTGACGTCGCACACCCGCGCGAGCAGGTTCACCGCCCGCGTCTTGGCCAGCCCCGGCACGCCCTCGACGAGCACGTGGCCGTTGGCCAGCAGGCCGACCAGGAGGCCGTCCAGGAAGTCCTCCTGGCCGAGGATGCCGCGCCGGAGCTGGGCGAGGACGGCCCCCAGCAGCTCCCCGGCACGCGGCCGGTCGAGCGGTTCGTGGTCGCTGACTGTCATGAGTCCGCGGATCTTACCGCGGCGCGCGGCGTCCGGCGACGGTAGACTGGCGGCATGGACGAGCGGACGACGAAGGCGAGCGGCGCAAGGGCGGGCATCGTGAAGCATGCCGAGGCGATGGGCCTGCGCGAGGTGGCGGCGGGGACGGCGGCGCGGACGCAGGTACTGCTGGGGCCGGAAGACGGCATGCCGCACTTCGCCATGCGCCGCTTCGTCATGGACGAGGGCGGCGGCATGCCGCTGCACACCAACCGCGTCGAGCACGAGCAATACGTGCTGCGCGGCCGCGCCCGCATGCGCATCGGCGGCGTCGAGCACCGGGTGGCGGCCGGCGACGTCGTCTACGTCCCCGCCGGCGTGCCCCACGACTACCAGGTCGAGGAGGCGCCGTTCGAGTTCCTCTGCATGGTCCCCAACCTGCCCGACCAGATCGAGCTGGTCGGCGAGGAGAGGTAGGCTCTCAGCCGGCGCCGAGCGCCGTTGAGACGTCGCGAAAGGGGTTCTCGACCCGCACGCCCCCGTAGTCCTGGCCGCCGGCGAACGGCTTGCGATACACTGAGCCGGTAGCATGCCGCTTCCAACGGGCATGCCGCTCTACGGAGCGAAAGCGTGTACGGGCCCAGCGCGTTTCAACGTACGCGGGGATTCAGTCCACGAAGTTACGGGTCGGCCTCCGGGCCGGCCCCGTCTTCTCTGATGAGCTTGAACACCGACCTCGTCGTATTTCGGCTCTTCGATCTGCACGCCAGTCCGGTCCCGGTCACCGAACCCGGGATCGTCGAGCCCTCAGCCGGTTTCCTGTACAGCCAGGAGCCCTACGGCGCGCGACAGGAGCAAGGCACGATCGCCACGCTGGGCTCATGGGTCGTCCGGCCGCTCACGCGCGAGTTGCAGCACGACTACTTCTGGCGCAGCTACTTCGCGACCCGCCTCCCCGACAGCGGTCCGGAGGTCGATGCCTACTGGCACCTCCCCTTCCCGTTCAAGTTGACGCCCCAAGACGTCGATCTGCGCCTTCGGATGCCGCAGCCGGAGCTCGACCTGACCGTCGGCGTCGAGATCCTGCTGTGGCCGACCGGCTGGTCGAGCAACCTCACCTTCTCGGTCAGCCGGTCTTTCAGCCTCGACGAGGTAGCGGCGATCAGCCGCGCCGTCCACGGCCACAGCCCGCCCCCCTTCCGCTGGAATGGCCAGGCTAAGACCCTGTCGGAGGTCTTCAAGGACCTGTCCAGGAAGCTGCGCGACGCGCTCTTCACGCAGCCGGACGCCGTGTACGCCGCTCCCCAGCGGCCGCGCTACGCAGTGACCCTCGTCGCCAGCTCCGACGAGGGCTACACCGGCTTCGACCGGATGAGCGGCTCGGACCGCTCTCGGCTCCATTCGATCCTACGCGGCGAAGAGGTGGGAATCGCGGAACGCCTCGCCATCGAGAAGGCGGGACGCTTCCTGGTGACGACGCTCAGCCGCCGCGACTTCGCCCTCACCGACTTCGATCGCGGGATCCTGGTCTCGGCGGCCAACGCCTGGTCGACCAAGAGCCGGACGGAGCTCAAGTGCCTCGCCTCCAACATCCGCAAGGCCCTGGTCATGTCGTTTGCGCTGCTCGCGACGGTGCGGATGGACGGCGACGGCCGGCTGCAGCCGCTGAAGGAAGGGGCTCGACGTACCCTGCGGCGGCTTCCGCAGCGTTACGACAATCCCGTGCTGCACAGCTTTCTCCGGGCCCACTCGTCGTTCGCCTCCCTCCGCTCCGGCGCGGAGCAGGGCGGCTCGTGAGGCTCCGCCGCCCCACCCTCGGCCTGCTGCTGGCGGCCGCGGTCGCCGCGATGCCGAGGCCGGCGCCCGGCGCGGAGGCGGCGCCGGACGCCCCGGACCTGCAGGTGGACGTCGTCCTCGACAGCCACGAGGTGCGGCCGGGCGGCGCGGTCGGCGTCGACCTGTGGATCACCAACGACTCGCCGGTCCGCGCCGAGGCGCTCGAGCTGCGCGCCGCCGGGACCCGCTTCATGCACCTGGCGCGGCAGGCCGAGGACTGCGGAGAGGCTTCCGAGGCGATCGACCTCGGTCCGGCCGAGGGCCGGTCCGCCGTCCACCGGACGCTGGCGCTCTGCGTCGGGTCGGAGGTCGTCGAGCGCGACGCGACGCTGCACTTCGTCCTGCGCTCGACGTGGAAGACCTCCGGGGCGGACGACGCCCGGGCCTCTGCTCACCAGGTGGTCGAGGTCCCGGTGGAGGTGCGCCTGCTCGGCGTGGAGCTCCCCGGGGTACCGGTCGGGCTGGCGGCCCTGCTGATTCCCGGCCTGCTGGCGGTGATGATCCTCAGGACCTTCGGCTTCCCCGGCGTCGGCGGACTCGACGGCAGCGAGAAGGGCGTCGTGGGGGTCGGAGTGTCGATGCTGCTCGTCTGGCTGGTGGCGGTAGCCTGGCCGCCCAAGGCTGCGGGAACCATGAGCTTCACCCGCTTCGTCGTCGTCTGCCTGCTCGCCGCGCTGAACGCCGCCTTGCTGCTGCTCATCCATCGGGGCCTTCTCCGCCATCGGCGGCGCCGAGAGGCGGCTCGGCTCGTCCAGCCGGGGGACGACGAGCGGACGGTCCTCCGCAAGCTCCTCGCCCTCGCGCCGGAGTTCGCACCCCGCTCCTACGAGGTGACCGATGCCACCGGCACGACGTGGCTCGGAGCGCTCCAGGGTACGCGCAGCGACGGCGCGGTCGTCCTGCTGGCCTGGTTCGAGGTCCGAACCATGGACGCGAAGCTCCGGGCGGAGCTCGCGCCGCTGTTCGCCGCCCGGCGGCTGGGCGAGGCCTTGCGCAGAGCCGAGGAGGCGCAGGCGGAGATCGCGCTCCGCGACGGGCTGCGCAGAAGGACCCGCGAGGGTGAGGAGGAGACCGCTCTCGAGCGCCAGGACTTCGCTCTCGAGCCCACACCTCCGACCGTGCAGCGGACGGAGCCGATCTCCGGCAAGGAGCTCCCTCTGGTCCTCGCCTGAGGCGCCGGAACCCGAGTCGATTCGCGGCAGCCTACGGCCTGGTGCCGCCTACTCCCCCCGCAGCGCCAGCGGCCGCGGCTCGTCGATCAAGCCGTGCTTCGCGGCCAGGCGCCAGAAGGTCTCCAGGCCCTCGATCTGGGGGTCGCGGAGGAAGAAGGTGAGGTTCTCGGTGAGGTAGGTGCGCACGGTGGCGGAGTCGAGGCCGAGCTCGGCCGCCGCCTCGCGTACCAGGGTGTCGATCGACTGTAGGCCGAAGCGCAGGCTGGACTTGAAGTAGAAGGCGAGGTCCGGCACCTCCACCCGCGAGCGCACCGCCCACACGGCGAAGACGAACGGCAGGCCGGTGAGCGCCTTCCACTCGGCGGCGAGGTCGATCACCCGGTAGCGCTCGCGGTCGACCTGCAGCGCCGGGTCGCCGATGACCAGCGCCGCGTCGGCCACCGCCAGCATGCGCTCGACCTCCGGCCGGTGCTCGACCAGCTCCGGCTCGATGCCCCAGCGCTCGGCACACAGGATGCGGGTGAGCGCCACCGAGGTGCGGCTGTTGACGTCGAGCGCGATCCGGCGCACCTCTCCGATCGGCTTCGTCGACACCAGGATGACGCTGCGCACCTCGTGGGTGGCCGAGATGCAGAGGTCCGGCAGCACCTCGAGGCCGGGGATGCGCTGCACCTCGACCGAGGGGATGAGGCCGACGTCGAGCCCGCCCTGCGCCAGCAGGTGGGCGACCATCGCCGGCGGATGGAAGGAGGGCGCGAAGAGGTCCGCGTGGTGACCCTTCAGGAAGCCCCAGGCCAGGGGCCGGCTGTTGAGGAAGTTGACGATCCCGACGCGCAGCTTGGGCACGGAGCGGCGTAGGTCCCCCCACGTCCGTGGCAGGACCCGGCAATCGGGCGGCGCTCGCTGCGCCACGGGCCGCGCGACCGCCGGGACCTAGCGGGACATGGCGTTGAGGAAGTCCTCGTTGCTCTTCGTCTTCTTGAGCTTGTCGAGCAGCAGCTCCATCGACTCGACGGTCGACAGCGGGTTGAGCACCTTGCGCAGCACCCACACCCGGTGCAGCTCCTCCTGGGGCATCAGCAGCTCCTCCTTGCGGGTGCCCGACTTGGCGATGTCGATCGCCGGGAAGACGCGCTTGTCGACCAGCTTGCGGTCGAGGTGGATCTCGCAGTTGCCGGTGCCCTTGAACTCCTCGAAGATGACGTCGTCCATGCGGCTGCCGGTGTCGACCAGGGCGGTGGCGATGATGGTCAGAGAGCCGCCCTCCTCGATGTTGCGCGCGGCGCCGAAGAAGCGCTTCGGGCG
>CAZLBJ010000020.1:0-3517 GCA_964557755.1 uncultured Thermoanaerobaculia bacterium | reverse complement strand
GCGCTGCACGCCGGCGATCGCCGACAGCCGCGGCTGCACCACGCGCACCAGGTAGTCGCTGATCTGGTTCTGGTCGAGCTCGTCGGAGGCGAAGCCGATGTACATCGACGCGAACTCGCTGTCCGAGGTCTCGAGCTGGATGACCGGCGCCTCGGCTTCCGGCGGCAGGTCGTTGCGCACCTGCGCGACCTTGGCCTGGATCTGGGTCAGCGCCGCGTTGGTGTCGTAGTTGAGCTCGAGGTGGGCGGTGATCGTCGACACCCCCTGGGAGCTCGACGACTCGATGAAGTCGATGCCGTCGGCGCTGGCGATCACCCGCTCGAGCGGCGTCGTGATGAAGCCGCGCACGAGATCCGCGTTGGCACCGATGTAGGCCGTCGTCACGCGGATGACGGCGATGTCGCTGCGCGGGTACTGGCGCACCGACAGCGAGGTGATCGCCTGGACGCCCGCGATGAGGATGACCAGGTTGACGACGATGGCCAGGACCGGCCGCTTGATGAACAGATCGGTGATCTTCATGCCTGTCTCCGGCTCAACTGTTCTCCGGCCGCGGCGCCGGGTCGTTCGAGGGCTGCACGTCGTTGTTGACCAGCACGGCGGCCCCGTTGCGCAGCTTGAAGACGCCCGAGCTCACCACCTCCGCCCCCGGCTCGACGCCGGAGGTCACCGCCACCTGGTCGCCGCGCGCCGAGCCCAGCTCGACGAACTGCTGGCGCACGCCCTGGTAGGTGCCGCCGTCCGGCCGCTCCATCTCCTCGACGACGAACACCGAGTCGCCGTAGGGCGCGTAGCTGATCGCCGACGCCGGCAGGGTGACGACCGGCGCCCCCTCGCCGAGCAGCGCGCTCACCTCGACGAACATGCCGGGGCGCAGGAGGCCGTGCGGGTTGTCGAAGGTCGCCTGCACGGTGACGTTGCGGGTGGCGGCGTCGACGACGGAGTCGACCGCCGTCACCCGCCCGGCGACGCTGGTCGCCAGGCCCTCGGCGGTGACCTCCACCGGCGTGCCGGCGCCGACGCTCCCGACGCGCTGCTGGGGCACGCTGAACTCGACGTAGATCGGGTCGAGCGACTGCAGCGGCACCACCGCCTCGCCGGCGTCGAGGTACTGGCCGAGGTTGACCTGGCGGATGCCGAGCAGGCCGGTGAACGGGGCGCGGATCGTCTTGCGCGCGATGGTGGCGTGGATCTCGCCCATGCGCGCCTCGGCCTGCCGGTGGGCGGCCAGCGCGGCGTCGTACTCCGACTGCGAGGTGACGCCCTTGGCGAGCAGGCCGCGCATGCGCTCGAGCTGCTGCGCGGCGAGCTCGAGCTGCGCCTCGGCGGCGGCGAGCTGCGCCTGCTCCTGGCGGGTGTCGAGCTTGACCAGCACGTCGCCGCGGCCGACCGTGCGGCCGGACTCGATGGCGATGCGCTCGACGATGCCGGGCAGGTCGGCGCTCACCGTCACGCCCTGCACCGCCACCACCGTGCCGATGGCGCTCGCCGTGGCGTCCCACCGCGACTCGCCGGCGACCACCGTGGTCACCGCCTCAGGCGGCGGCTGCCAGGCGGCGCCCTCGGCGATGGCGGTCTGGATCTGCTGGAACTTGAAGAGGCCGAGGGCCGTCACCACTGCGCCGACGGCCAACAGCATCAGGATCATGCGCTTTGCCATGGGGTCACTCCTCCGTGGATGCTTCGGGTGCTGCGTAGACTTCGATGCCGCGCTCGCGGAGCAGCGAGCCGGTGGCGCGCCCCAACTCGGTGCGCGCGGTGCGGTAGTCGGTCAGCGCCTCGATCTCGTCGAGCAGGGCGCCGGAGAGCTCGTTCTGGCGCGTCAGCACCAGGAAGTTGGTCGACAGGCCGACGGCGAAGCGGTCGCGCTCGGCGGCGAGCTGCACCTCGGCGGCCTGGCGGGCGGCGCGCGCCGCCTCGATGCGGCCCGCGGCGGACTCCAGGCTGGCGCCGGCGTCGAGCACCTCGGCGCGCACCGCCTTGCGCTGGCGCGCCAGCTCGGCGGACGCCTGCCACTCGCTGTTCTCGGCGATCAGCGCCGCGGCCCTGGCGGCGCGGTTGCCGATCGGCACCGCGAACACCAGGCCCACCCGCGCGTCGTCGAAGTCGCCGTCCACGAGCTGCTCCACCGAGTCGTTCCAGCCGCCGGCGAGCTGCGGCGGCACGTCCGCCGGCAGGCCGCCGAGCGAGCCGCCGTCCGGGTTGCGCGCGCCGGCGAGGCCGAAGCGGTCGTAGGAGAGCACCAGGTCGAGGTCCGGGCGCACGCGGTCGCGGGCGAAGCGGGTCTCGACGGCGCGGCGCTCGACCAGCGCCTCGGCGGCCTCGAGCTCGGCGCGCAGCGCCAGCGCCTCGGCCATCGCCGCCGCGACGTCGACCAGCACGACCTCGACCTCCGCCTCCGCCGCCGGCGCGATCGGCCGTCCCCACAGGGCGCCGTCGTCGTCGGAGAGGATGAGGAGCTTCAAAGCGTTCTCGGCCCGCGCCACCGCCTCCAGGGATTCCAGCAGCTCCCCGCGCCGGCGCTCGAGCTCGGCGCGCGGCTGCGCCACCTCGGTCTCCGGGGCCGCTCCGTTCTCGATACGGATCTCGGTCTCCGAAAGTTGCTCGCCGGCGAGGCCGACCGCCGCTTCGCGCACCGCGACCTCGCGGCGGACGGCGAGCAGCGACCAGTAGGCGCGCTCGACGGCGGACACCGTCTCGATCACCTGCCGGCGCAGCAGGGCGACGGCACGGTCGCGGTCGGCGGCGGCGACGCGGATGCCGAGCCGCGCGGCGTCGATCTCGCGGCCGCGCAGGAGCGGCTGGCGGACCTCGGCACCGAGCCGCGAGTCGTAGGACGGCGACAGCAGGTCGAAAGCGGCGTCCGACTCGAACCGCCCCTGGCCGGCGCGCACCGACACCTCGGCGCCGGTGGGCAGGAGCTGCACCAGGCCGGCGGTGATCTCGCCGCCCTCGAGCGTCGGCGCCGCTTCGCCGGCCGGCGCGCCCGAGAACGCGGAGTTGACCGGCGTCGTGGTGTGCTGCCAGCCGCCCGCCAGGCCGAGCACCGGGTCGTAGGCGCCCTCGGCGCCGGTGACCGCGGCCTCCGCCGAGTCGACGAAGCGCCGCTCGATATGGATGTCCTCGTTGCGCTCCAGGGCGCGCGCGACCGCCTCCTCGAGGCTCAACCGCAGCGCGTCCCGTGTCTGTTCCCGCAGGCCCTGCGCGGCCGCGGGCAGCGCGGCGGCGAGGACGAGAACGAGCGCCAGCGCGGAGTTTCGCCGCGGCGCCCGGTGGTGGATCGTCGGTGTCAAGATGCCTCTCCCCCTAGCTCGACCTTCTGGATGCACGGATGGACCGAATCGGCGAAGCGGGCGACCTCCCGCGGGTCGAGGCCGACCAGCGCCCGCTGCTCGCAGGCGTTGAGGTGCAGTCCCTCGCCGATCAGCTTGTCGATGAAGGACGCGGGATCGGCGACGAACCGCCGCCGGAACCCCTCGTCCGTCACCAGCCTCCCGATCACCTGTTCGACGTTCTG
>CAZLBJ010000019.1:0-3274 GCA_964557755.1 uncultured Thermoanaerobaculia bacterium | reverse complement strand
TGGAGTTGCCCCGGTTTCGCGGACACGTCACCCTTTGGGGAAAAGGAGAGTCTGCGATGCCGAAGAGTCGACCACCGTACGCGCCGGAGTTCCGCCGGCAGATGGTGGAGCTGGTGCGCGCTGGCCGTACACCGGAGGAGTTGTCTCGCGAGTTCGAGCCGACGGCACAGTCGATCCGCAACTGGGTCGAGCAGGCGGACCTGGACGAGGGTCTGCGCTCGGACGGTCTGACGACGGAGGAGCGGGAGGAGCTTCGCCGGCTGCGCCGTGAGAATCGCCAGCTCCGCGAGGAGCGTGAGATCCTGAAAAAAGCCGCGGCCTGGTTCGCTCGGGAGACCGAGGCGGTGCCGAGGAGGTCTACGGACTGATGCGAGCCAACCAGGCCGTTCACCGCGTGGCCACGATGTGCCGGGTGCTGGGCGTCTCCTCCAGCGGGTACTACGGGTGGCTGAGCCGTGAGGCGTCGGAGCGCGAGCAGGGCGACGCCGAGCTGACGAAGAAGATCCGGGCAATCCACGCCCGGTCCCGAGGGACGTACGGAGCGCCGCGGATCCGCGAGGAGCTGGTCGCTCAGGGCACCCCTGTCGGCCGCAAGCGGGTCGCTCGCCTGATGCGAGGCGAGGGCTTGCAGGGCGTCAGCCGCCGCCGGGGGATCCGTACAACCCGCCGCAGCCCGGACGCCCGGCCGGCGCCGGATCTGGTCGAGCGCAACTTCAAGGCCGACGGCCCGAACCGGCTCTGGGTCGCCGACATCACCTACATCCCGACCTGGATGGGGTTCCTCTACCTGGCCGTGGTGCTCGACGTCTGGAGCCGCCGGGTGATCGGCTGGTCGATGGCCAACCACCTGCGCACCGAGCTGGTGGTCGAGGCGCTGGAGATGGCCCGAGGGCAGCGCCGGCCGAAGGACGTGATCCATCACTCCGACCAGGGCTCGCAGTACACTTCGATCGAGTTCGGCAAGCGCTGCCGAGAGGCCGGGATCCGGCCGTCGATGGGCTCGGTCGGCGACTGCTACGACAACGCCCTGTGCGAGAGCTTCTTCGCCACGCTCGAGTGCGAGCTGCTCGACCGGTGGCCGATGCGCAGCCAGGCCGAGGCGCGGATGGCCGTCTTCGACTACCTCGAGGGCTGGTACAACCCGCACCGGCGGCACTCTGCGCTCGACTACCTCAGCCCGATCGAGTTCGAGCGGCGCGGGGGGAAGGTGGCGGCATGAGGCGGCGAGCTCACCCCACAGGGGGGTGGTTGACGGAGGCGCTGCTCGCTGCGCTCGCAGCGCGCCCCCGCCCGCCCAAGAGGCTGCTGTGTGTAGGTGCTGATCCCAAGCCGTAAACTGTCCGCGGAAGCGGGGCAGGTCCAGGAGTAAGTGTTGAAGAGGAGCTTGCCGCGACAGGTCCCTTGGTCGTTCGTCGCTGCTCGTTCGCCTTCGTGACCTGACACGACCAGTGCCGAGCCCGCGCCTGGTTCGAAGAAGATCAAGGCGGCGTCGGCGATCGGCTTCTCGGTGCACCGCTGGAGGACCGTGACCTCGACCTCGTAGGTCACCGACGCACACTTGGCGGCTACGCCCTCGGGCAACGCCAACCACGCCGCGATGGCGACTACCGAGGCGATTCGTGGGCGAATACGTCGAGCGACAGCATCACGTCGCCCCCAGCCAACGTCACTCCACATTTTCATCCTCCTCATCCTCGCTCGTAGCCCCCACCTCGAAGATGTCCGTCACGGGGTTGTTTGCATAGAGCTTCGCCGCCGCGGCCAGATGATTCGGTACATGGATCAGGAACTGGAGCAAGAGCCTACCGGCCGCGGCGTCCGGTGGTGCCTGCGGGTTCTCGCAGAAGGCCACGTAGCTCTCGAGGTCTTCCAGCCAGTCCGTCATGTGGAAGGCCAAGTCCCGGGCGATGTTCTCGGGCAATCCCGAATCCCGCAGGGCCAGGTGGTAGATCCGCTCCCGCACTGCCGCGGCGTCGATCGAAGACATCGGCTCCTCCAGTCGTTCACTCGGTCGCCCAAGGCGCCGGGAGACGGGTCAGTCGCCGCTGTCCAGCAGCAGGAGCGCGGCGGCAGCACCGGCCAGGGCAGCGCGGTCGGCTGCGGGAAGGTGCGGATTGATCCAGGCGGCGCCCCGGTCGAAGATCTCGACCGCAGCCACCGGGCGCTCCCCCCGCCGGACCACGAAGCCGATCGGGACGGGGACGCGCGCGCCGGTGTCCACCATGTTGGTGGACTCGACAGCCAGCTCGGTCTCCCCGAGGGTCAGCGTCCCGGTGACGAACCGGGGATCCTGGGTCGCCAGGACGAGGCTCCAGGCCGGTCCGTCCTCGGTCTCGGGTTCGCCGGTACAGGCGAAGGTGACCTCCCCGTGCTCGCCGACCCTGACGGTGGTTTCGCTGTTCTCATCCCGCTTGGAAAAGACCAGGGCATCCCCCCGCTCGGCTCGCAGGCACCGTACCGAGGCCGGAGCGAAGTCCTCGGCCACCAGGCGGAACTCGAGCCGCTGGCGGGAGCTCGTGCGCTCCTCGTTGACCGAGTACTCCGTGGTGCCGATGCGCAGCCCTCCGCCCGGGCCTTGCCGCCGCCTCGTCGTGCGCCACCCCTTGTGGATATCCTCGGCCCGGAAGGCGCCGAAGCTCATGGACTTGCCGGTGAGCCGGCTCCAGCCCTGCCGTCCTGTGACGGCCATCTCGGGAGCCCCTGCGAGAGAGCTGGGCAGGTGCATACGGATCGGTGCGCAGGAGGCGAGCAGAGCCGCTGCCAGCACGACCGCCGCGAGGAGGCCGGTAGCGTGCGCAGAGGTGGCCGGCTGACTTGGGCGCCTGGCACGCCTCGCAGGCGTCTTGCCGCGGTTCGTTGGGATGGAAGTGCCGTGGCTCACTGTCTTCGATCCTAACGTAGGGATAGGGGATTGCTTCCGCCTGCCCAGGGTGAGGGGAGGCCTCCCGATAAACCAGCGCCCGCCGCTGGTTGACGAGAACCGGGATTCTCCCGTAGCCACTGGCCTCCCAATGACGACCACGAGAGGAGGCCACCCATTCTGCACCAGATCGACGCCGGAGACCTCATCGACTTCGCCCGACGCTGGGCCGACCTCGGCGACGCCGTGGCCGAGCAGGTGACGCAGGTCGTGGACGACCCCCGCGCCGCCGCCGGCCTCCGACGCGCCGACCTGGAGGTCAACCCCAACGCCATCGAGCTGGCCAGGGAGCGGCTCGGCGGCTTGAACGAGGGGATCGACACAGCGATCGAGGAGTACTTCGACCTGGTGGCG
>CAZLBJ010000018.1:0-3327 GCA_964557755.1 uncultured Thermoanaerobaculia bacterium | reverse complement strand
GGTGGTTGACCTCGTCCTCCTGGCGGCGCTCGGGCGGCAGCGCCTGCCAGCGCCGCTCGAGCTCCTCGGCGGAGACGTCGACGAAGCGGCGCACCTCCTCCCACCCCACCTCCTCCGCCGGCACCAGGTGCCCGGCGATGGCGGGCCAGGCGTCGGCGGGGTGCACCTTGCCGGCGGCCTCGCCGGCCTCCTCGCCGTAGTCGAAGAGCTGGTAGGCGACGCGGTCGGTGACCAGGGTGCCCTGGGTGCGCTCGGCGGGCCAGGTCGCCCACCAGGCGACGACGTCCGAGGAGAGGCCGAAGGCGGGGAGCATCGTCCACAGGGCGTGCACGCGGCGGGAGTGGGAGCTGATCGGCACCATGGCGCCGCTCTCCGGGTCCTGGACCAGGAAGTCGGCGATGCCGTGCTCCTCCACCGGCTTGCCGGTGGCGATGGTGGTCCAGATGAGCGGCGACAGCAGCGGCGGCGCGGAGCGCAGGTCGCCGCTCACCCCGCCGGCCACCAGGCGCGCCAGGTTGGGCAGCCGGCCCTGCTCCAGCAGTGGCCGGATCATCAGCCAGTCGGCGCCGTCCCAGCCCACCACCAGGACCTTCTGGCCGGTGGGGCGCGCCAGGGCGGCGAGCCGGTTGCGCGCCGCCGCCACCGCCACCGGGTTCTTGTCGGCGGTGGCCACCACGAAGAGCTGCTCGACCGCCAGGCCGGCCGCGTCCAGCGCCTCGCGCACCCGCCGCGAGGCGCGCTCGGCCGCCGCCTCCTGGAAGATGGCCGCCGGGTCGTCGCCGGCCACCTCGGCGGCCAGCGCCGCCCCCGCCACCTCGGCGACGCCCTCGACGAAGGGCCGCCAGCCCGCCGCCGCCACCCAGCTCTCTACGCCGCCGTCCTCGACCGCCAGGTCGCCGGTGACGTCGAGGACGATCGAGGCGCCTTCGGGGGTGGTCAGCTCGACCTCGGTCGACACCTGGATCGGGTCGGCGGGCAGGGGCAGGGGGTCGGCGGCCCAGGGCAGCCGCCAGTGCCAGCCCGGCCGCCACACCTCGGCGACCCGGCCGTCTTCACCGGGCACCGCCATCACCTGCCCCTCCGGCACCTCGACGGCGCCCCACCAGGCGAGGGTGAGCAGGACGACGGCCAGCGACGCTGCGGCGAGAGAGAGTGTGAGCCTGCGGGATCGCTTCATGGGTGGACCTCGGGAGGGGACAACAGGCCGGCGGCGGCCGGTATGCCCGCCGCCGATCGGCACACGACGACGCTGCAAAAAAAAACGGGAGGCCCGGAGGCCTCCCGTCCGAACTGCGTACTACCGTCAGCTCAGAAGCTGAGCTTGGCGCCGAGGCGGATGGTCCGCGGCGACTGGTAGGAGGTCGGCGTGCCCCACAGCGGGTTGCCCGCCGGGCAGGCCGTGCCAGGGCCGGTGCCCGGGCCGCCGCAGTCGTTGAGGTTGCCACCGTCGGCGCGGAAGTTGGTCCACGTCTGGTCCAGCGTCGCAGCCTCCTGCTCGTCGGTGATGTTGAAGACGTCGACGATCAGGGCGAGGTCCGTACCGCCACCGAAGCTGATCGGATACTGGAGGTGGACGTCGAGGTTCCAGATGTCCGGCGTGCGCCCGGCGGTGCCACGATCGACGACGAAGCGCTCGTTGGCGCCGTAGACGCGGTGCGCACCCAGCTTGCTGACCGGCGTGCCGTCCAGGTACTGGGCGTAGAAGCCGGTGGTCAGGCGGATCGGCCACACATACGAGCCGTAGACCTTGAACTGGTACTCGCGGTCGTTCGGCAGCAGGCCGAAGGCGCCGTCGAGCAGCGACGGCAGGTCGTAGAGCGAGGTGATGTTCGGGTCGAGCTGCCCGTTGTCCTGCCGGAACAGACCGCCGTAGTTGCCCTCGTTCTTCGAGTACACCGCGCTGCTGAAGAGCTGCCAGTTGTTGGAGAACCGCTTGTTGAGGGTCAGCTCCAACGCCTCGTAGTCGCGAACCGGCTCGGGGAAGTTCACCGCCTCGTCCAGCACCTCGCCGGTGATCGGGTTCACCGTCACGATGCCGCCCGGGTTGGTGATGAAGTACGTGTGACCGCCGTCCACCGAGATGTCCTCGATGACGTTGTTGATGGTACGCATCGTGCCCTTGACGCCGACGGCCAGGTTCGGGACGACCTCGTACTCGAAGCCGGCCAGGACCTCCTCGGTGTACATCGCCTCGAGGTCGTCCGCGATGCCGGTGCCGACGCCCAGCGGGTAGCTGTAGAACCAGTCGCCCGGGTTGTCGGCGGTCGGCAGCGAGCCGTCCTCGGGGTAGTAGAAGTAGAAGAAGTTGAACACCTCGTTGCCGAAGGCGCGGACGTTGATGTCCAGCGGCACCGACTCGTAGAAGTGGCCGTAGTGGCCGTACAGCTTCGAGCGCCCGTTCTTCGCCACGTCCCAGGTGACGCCGATGCGCGGCGCGACGGTGTCGCTGAAGTCGAAGTCGAGGAAGCGGCGCAGGCCGTTGGTGGTGAAGTCGGCGCCGGAGCCCTCGGACTTGTAGGCGTCCGCGCGGACGCCCAGGGTGAGGGTGAAGTAGTCGTTGATGCGGACCGAGTCCTGCAGGAAGATCGCCTGCTCGTCGGTCTCGCCCTGGGACTCCTGCTGGTACTCCATCAGCAGGGCGAAGGGGGTGCCGTCGCTGAAGGCGAAGCCGAGACGCCAGCGCTGGCCGCGCAGACCGGTCGAGTCGACCAGCGTGCCGTCGCTGTCGAAGAACGGATCCAGGTCGCGCCCGGGGTAGGACGCGTCGTCGGTGTACTCGACGTTGCGCACCAGGCCGCCGAACTTCACCTCGTGGTCGATCGCGCCAGTGGCGCCGAACCACGTGCCGGCGGCACGCGCCTCGTCACGCGAGCGGTCGTTGTTGTCGACCTGGAAGGTCGAGCCGAGGCAGGTCGGCGAGGTCACGAACACGGTCGTGAACGGGAAGAACGGATCCAGCGAGCCGCAGTTGGCGAACTGGCCGCTGTTGAAGAAGGCGAGGACCTCGGGCCGCTGGCTCTGGATGTCGTAGCGCGGGATGCTCGGGTCGTAGGGAACCTCCGTCACCCCCTCGTCGTAGGCGCCGACGCTCGCCTCGGCGAAGAAGCTCGAGCCGAAGGTGCCGTTGTAGGTCACGCCGTAGTTGTCGGCGCCCTCGTCGAACTCGGTACCGATCAGGCCGTAGGAGCCCGAGATGGTGTCGTTGCCGTCGGTCGGGTCGCCGAAGGCGGAGCCGACGAGCTGGTGGTTCGGGTTGAGCTGCCAGGTGAGCTTGCCCGAGTAGAAGACGCGGTCGGTCTCCTCGGTGTCCGCGATGTTGCCACGGGT
>CAZLBJ010000017.1:0-3556 GCA_964557755.1 uncultured Thermoanaerobaculia bacterium | reverse complement strand
GGTAGGGCGTGGCACGGATGTGCGGGTAGTCGACCAGCGGCAGGGCGAGGGCGTGGCTGGCTCCGTCGTCGGTGACGGCCGCGACCTCGATCGCCGAGCGGCCCGGCTGGAGGTCGGCGGTGGGGACGATCGCCAGATCGAGCTCCACCGTGCTGCCCGGCTGGGCGAACGGCTGCAGCGAAAAGGAGAGCGGCCCGGCGGCGGCCATGCGTGAGGCCGCGCGGGCCGTGGCCTCGACGGCCGCGGCTTCGCCGGAAGCGGCGCCGCCCGCCGGTACGGCCGGAACCGGGTCTGCCGCCTCCCCGGCGGCCGGCGGCGGCGCTTCCGCCACGACGAGCGCCCAGCCTGCGGGCAGCGCCACCTCCAGCCGGCCCGCCAGCGGCCGCGCGGCGTGCGACGTCAGGGTGACGCGGAGATCCCTTGCCGATCTGTTCGCGTCGTCCACAGATGCCGCCGCCCCTCCGCCTCCACCACCCGGCAGCGGCTGCACCAGGAGATCCGGCGCTACCGCCACCTCGACCGCCGGCACCACGCGCAAAGGGCGGCGGACCTCGCCGGTGGCCTGGTCGCGGTAGCGGTACACGACCTCGCGCTCGGCCTCGACCTCGACGCCCGCCACCCGCACCCGGAAGCGCGCCGCCAGGGGCGGCGGGCCGAAGGGCTCGCCACGCATCTCCGGCGGCGCCGCGCTCCAGTCGTAGAGAGCGCCGGCGAGCGGCCGCGCCATGAAGTACGGCACGGTGGGCGCCGCGGCGGCGCCCAGCTTCGCCGTGAAGGCGCGCAGGTGGAGGCCGCGATCCGGCTCGTCGCCGGGCACGAACAGCGCCTCGAAGCCCTCGCGCTCCGCCGCCGGCACCGGCTCGACCGCCAGCGGCTGGCCCGACGGGCTGACCAGCTCGACGCCGACCAGCTCGACGCTGGCCGGTTCGACACCCGCCGGTTCGACACCCGCCCGCTCGACGCCGCCGCGGCGCGCGGTGTTCCACAGCACCGTCTCGACGCGCCACGCGTCGCCGGGCGCCGCCACCTCGCGGTCGGCCGTGGCGTCGACCGCCACCCCGGCGGCCGCCAGCAGCGCCACCTCGGCCACCCGCAGCTTCTCGTCGATCAGCGCCGCGGCGTGCACCGCGCCTGCTTCCACTCCGCCGCCGCCGCTCGCCCCGTCCACCCGCGCCCGCGCCTCGCGCAGCAGGCCGACGATCTCGGCCAGCCGCGGCACCGCCGCCTCGACCCGCCCCGGCGCCAGCTCGGCCCGCGCCGCTTCGGCCAGCGCCTGGACGCGCGCCAGGCGCTCCTCCACCGCCGCCCGGGCCGGCCCCTCCGGCAGCCCGGCCGCCATCGCCGCCAGGCTGGTGTCGACGCCGGCGAAGAGGTCGTCGCCCTCGGCGCCGGCGCCGCCGGCCTCCCAGCCGAGGCGGGCGTCGCGCGGGCCGAGCGGCTGCAGCATCCCCATGTCCTGCGAGCGGTGGCGGCTGCGCGACGCCATGGCGATCTGGAAGACGGAGCGGCCGCTCACCGGGTCGAGGACGCCGGCCGGCGCGGTGAGCGTCGTCTCGTCGCGGCCGCGCCACCAGGTGTTGCGGTAGAGGGCCAGCGGGCGCCACGGCGGCAGCCCCTCGGCGTCGAGGGCGGGGAAGGCGCCCGCCTCGCCGGCCTGCTCGTAGGCCTGGCCGGCGACCAGCCCGGCGGCCTGGTGCTGGCCGTGGCCGGCGCGCTCGTCGGGAGGGAAGACGGAGACGACCACCTGCGGCCGGAAGCGGCGCACCACCCGCACCGCGTCCTCGAGAAGCACCTCGCGCGGCCAGAAGCCCAGCGTCTCGGGCAGCGAGCGCGTGTAGCCGAAGTCGTACGCGCGGGTGAAGTACTGGCGCGCGCCGTCCACCTGCCGCGCCGCCGAGAGCTCGCGGCTGCGCACCAGGCCGAGCGCCGGCCCCAGCTCGGGCCCGATCAGGTTCTGGCCGCCCTCGCCGCGCGACAGCGAGAGGTACGCCGCCTCGCCGCCGAAGCCGCGCGAGACGAGGGCGAGGAGCGTCGTGTCCTCGTCGTCCGGGTGGGCGCCGACCACCAGCACGCGGCGGTGGCCGCCGAGCTTGGCGAGGGCGCGGTCGACGCGCTCGAGGCCGCCGGTCGACGGCGGCTCGAGCGGCTGGCGGAAGGTGGCGAGCACGTCGCTCGCGGCGGCGCCGGCGGCCGGCCCCAGCGCCAGTCCCAACACCGGTGGCAGGACGGCGGCGAGGACGAGGGCGAGGGCGGCGATCCGGCGGCTCGGGAAAACGGCGCGCGGTCTCATCGGGGCCGGCAGTCTAGCAGCGGCAGGTGGCGGGTCCGGAGCAGGCCGGGAAGGCCGCCGCCGGGGGGCGTGTTGCAATCCAGTGCCCGCCGCGCGATCAACGCGCTATCCTCGACCTCCCTATGGCGACCATGGCAGAGACCCAGATCCTCACCGTGGAAAAGCCCGCCGACGAGCAGGTGCTCGACGCCTTCCGCCGCTGGGGCTACCTCGAAGCCGACCTCGACCCGCTCGGCCTCGCCCGGCCGGCCGGCCACCCCGCCCTCGCCCTCGACGCCGAGGAGTTCGGCGACGGCGTGGAGCGCGGCCGCCGCTGGTACTGCGGCACCGTCGGCCTCGAGCTCATGCACATCCCCGATCCCGACCGCCGGCGCTGGCTACAGGAGCGCATGGAGGGGCCGCCGCCGGAGGTCGACCACGAGGCGGTGTTCGCGCGCCTGCTGCAGGCCGAGACCTTCGAGCAGACGCTGCAGAGCCGCTACCTCGGCACCAAGCGCTTCTCGATCGAGGGGGTGACGGCGCTCGTCCCGCTGCTCGAGGAGATGCTCGACACCGCCGGCGAGCACGAGGCGAAGCAGGTGGTGCTGGCGATGAGCCACCGCGGCCGCCTCAACGTCATGGCGCACGTCGTCGGGGTGCCGGTGTCGTACCTCTTCGCCGGCTTCGAGGACGTCGACCCGCGGAGCGTGCTCGGCGGCGGCGACGTCAAGTACCACATGGGGGCCACCGGCAGCTTCGAGACCGAGGCCGGCCGCACCATCGGAATGCACCTGGTGTCGAACCCCAGCCACCTCGAAGCGGTCAACCCGGTGGCCATGGGCCGGGTGCGCGCCAAGCAGCAGCGCCTGCGGCTGGCCGGCGAGGCGGCGCCCGAGCACCGCGTGGTGCCGATCATCCTCCACGGCGACGCCGCCGTCGCCGGCCAGGGCATCCACGCCGAGGCGCTCAACCTCGCGTCGCTCGACGGCTTCTCGGTGGGCGGCACGGTACACGTGGTGGTCAACAACCTGATCGGCTTCACCACCGAGCCGCACGCCTACCGCTCCGGCCACTTCGCCACCGACGTCGCCAGGCGCCTGCCGATCCCGATCTTCCACGTCAACGGCGAGGACCTCGACGCGGTGGTGGGCGTTGCGCGGCTGGCCATCGAGTACCGCGCGCGCTTCGACAGCGACGTGGTGGTCGACCTCGTCGGCTACCGCCGCCACGGCCACTCGGAGATCGACGACCCGACGATCACCCAGCCGCGCCTCTACCGCGCCATCG
>CAZLBJ010000016.1:0-12539 GCA_964557755.1 uncultured Thermoanaerobaculia bacterium | reverse complement strand
CCCCGGGCGAGCCCTCCCCGCCCACCCGGCCGTCCCCGGCACCACCCTTCGCCCCTGGAATCCCCCTGCATCGGGCAGTGTTCTCGTTGCTGTAATGCCCGATCGTGTCCATCCCGGCCGGTGGTCCGTCCTCCTGCTGCTCGTCCTGATCGCCGCGCCGGCCGCGCTCGCCGCGCCCGGCGGGGCGCGGGTGTCGCTGCTCGGGGACCCGGCGTTCCGGCTCAAGGCCGAGCGTGGGCTCGAGGCGTTGTACGACATGGAGTTTGCGGTCGCCGACGAGGAGTTCGCCGGCATCGCCGAGCGCCGGCCGGACCATCCCGTGGGTCCGTTCCTCGGGGCGCTCACCACCTGGTGGCGCATCCAGCGCGACCCGGAGAACACCGCCTGGGACGGCCGCTTCCTGGCCGCCATGGAAGAGACCATCCGCCGCTCGGAGGCGCGCCTCGAGCGCGACCGCCGCGACGTCGACGGCAAGTTCTTCACCGGCGCCGCCCTCGCCTTCCGCGGCCGCCTACGCTCGATGCGCGGCGAGTGGCTGCCGGCGGCCTACGACTGCCGGCGGGCGCTGAAGCTGGTGCGCGAGGTGGTGGAGGGCGACCCCGGCAACGTCGACCTCTACTTCGGGCTCGGGCTCTACGACTACTTCGGCGACGTGCTGCCGGCCCGCCACCCGATGCTCAAGCCGGTCGCCCTGCTGCTGCCCGACGCCGACAAGGAGCGCGGCCTGCGCCAGCTCGCCCGGGTCGCCGTCGACGGCCACTTCGTGAGCACCGAGGCCGCCTGGTTCCTGCTGCAGATCGAGTTCGGCTTCGAGCGCGACGTCGCCGACAGCCTGCGCTGGGCCGACTGGCTGCGCCGCCGCCACCCGGGCAACGCGCTGTTCCACGAGATGCGCGGCCGCGTGCTGCTGCAGGCCGGCCGCGCCGAGGATGCGCGCGCCGAGTTCGAGGAGATCCTGCGCCTGTGGAGCGCCGGCGATGCCGCCTACACCGCCGCCCAGGCGGAGCGCGCCTTCTACTCGCTGGGCGTGTCGGCGCTGCGCAGCGGCGAGTACGAGCTGGCGCTCGACCACCTGCGGCGCCTCAACGCCCTCGCCGTGCACCGCGGCGGCGAGCCGCCGCTGCGCACCCTCGGCCTGCTGCGCCGCGGCATGGCGCTCGACGCCCTCGGCCAGCGCCGCGCGGCGCTGAGCCACTACCGCCAGGTGCTCGAGCTGCCCGACAGCTCGCGCGCCCACGACCGCGCCCGGGCGCTGCTCGCCGAGCCGTGGCGGCCGGAGGACGGCGCCGACGACGCCGACGAGCAGGCGGCGCTGATGCCGGTGCCCGCCTCCGCGGCGGCGCCGGTGGTCGCCCTCACCGCGCGCCCCTGACTCTCAGCAACCGAAAGCTCAGCCAACCTCCGGGCGCACCCCGTGCTCGGCTAGGAGGGCCAGGAAGGCGTCCTCGTCGAGCACCGCGACGCCCAGCTCCTCGGCCTTGTCGAGCTTCGAGCCGGGGTCCTCGCCGGCCACCACCCAGTCGGTCTTCTTCGACACCGAGCCGGTGGCCTTGGCGCCCAGCCCTTCGACCAGGTCCTTGGCCTGCCGCCGCGTCACCTTCCCGAGGCCGCCGGTGAAGACGAAGGTCTTGCCGGAGAACGGCAGGTCCGCCTGGCGGGCGCGGGGCTCGCTCTCGACCAGCGTAACGCGGCCGTCGAGCAGCGCCGCCAGCAGCTCCCGGTTGGCCGGCTCGGCGAAGAAGCCGGCGATCTGCTCGGCCATCCGCGGGCCGACGCCGGGGACCTCCTGGAGGCGCTCCTCGTCCGCCGCGCGCAGGCCCTCCAACGTCCCGAAGTGGCGCGCCAGGTCGCGGGCGACGGCGGTGCCGACCTCCGGAATGCCGAGGCCGTAGAGGAAGCGCTCGAGCTCGACGGTCGACGCCTTCTCGATCCCCGCCACCAGGTTGGCGGCCGACGTCTCGGCGAAGCCGGGCAGCTCCTCTAGGGCCGCCGTCTCGAGGTCGAAGAGGTCGGGCAGCCGCCGCACCATGCCGCGCTCGACGAACAGGCGCGCCGACTCCTCGCCCAGGCCCTCGACGTCGAGCGCGTTGCGCGACGCGAAGTGGACGACGCGGCCGACGAGCTGTGCCGGGCAGCCGAGGCTGTTGGGGCACAGGGTGAACGGGCCGCGCTCGGTGAGCGGCGTGCCGCAGGACGGACACTCGGCCGGCATGCGCCACGGCGCGGCGCGCTCGTAGGGCTTGCCGTGGGCGTCGTGCTCGAGGCGCTCGACGACCTGCGGGATGACGTCGCCGGCGCGCTGGATGCGCACCCAGTCGCCCTCGCGCACGTCCTTGCGCGCCACCTCCTCGCGGTTGTGCAGCGTGGCGCGGGCGACGGTGACGCCGCCGATCTCGACCGGCAGCATCAGCGCCACCGGCGTCACCACACCGGTGCGCCCGACACTGGGGACGATCGCGCGCACCTGCGACACCTCCTTGCGCGGCGGGAACTTGAAGGCGAACGCCCAGCGCGGGTGGCGGGCGGTGGTGCCGAGGTCGTCGCGCGCCGCCAGGTCGTCGAGCTTGACCACGACGCCGTCGATCTCGAACGCCAGCTCGTCGCGCCGCGCCTCGAGGTCGGCGTGGAAGGCGAGGACGCCGTCGAGGCGGGTGACGCGCCGCGGCAGGTCGGAGACGCGCAGCCCCCACGCTTGCAGCGTCGCCAGCACCTCGTGCTGCGTCGCCACCGGCCAGCGCTCGGGCTCGCCCCAGGCCGGCGCCGCCAGCACGTCGTAGACCGCGACGTCGAGGTTGCGCGAGGCGGTGACGCCCGGGTCGAGCTGGCGCAGGGCGCCGGCGGCGGCGTTGCGCGGGTTGGCGTAGGGCTCCTTGCCCTCCTCGAGCAGGCGCTCGTTCATCGCCTCGACGTCCTCGATGCGCATGATCACCTCGCCGCGCAGGGCGACCCGCGGCGGCGGCGGCGGCGCGTCCTCCGGCGTGCGCAGGGCGAGCGGCACGGCGGCGATGGTGCGCACGTTCTCGAGCACGCCCTCGCCGCGGCGGCCGTCGCCGCGGGTGGCGGCGTTGGCCAGCAGGCCGTCCTCGTAGACCAGCTCCACCGAGGCGCCGTCGAGCTTCGGCTCGGCGACGTACGCCAGGTCCTCGTCGGCGCCGAGGCCGAGCGCCTTGCGCACCCGCTCGTCGAAGCGCCGCAGCGCGTCCGGGTCCTCGCTCGAGTCGAGCGACAGCATCGGCGCCAGGTGCTCGACGGTGGCGAACTCCTCCTGCACCCGGCCGGCGACGCGCTGGGTGGGGGAGTCGGGCGTCACCAGCGCCGGGTGCGCCGCCTCGAGCTCCTGGAGCTCGCGGAACAGGCGGTCGAACTCGGCGTCAGAGACCTGCGGCGCGTCGCGCACGTAGTAGAGGTACTCGTGGTGGCGGATCTCCTCGCGCAGCGCCTCGACGCGCTTGGCGGCGGATTTCGCGGTCTTCGCGGCCATGCGGCGAATGATATGCGTACCCGCTCCCGACGCCGAGGAGCCCTCGCGGTGGACGGTGTATCCTTCGGCGGGTCTTACGAAACGGCGGCGGAGGGCGGGTCGTGGCGACGGTGCAGCCGGAGCGCTGGAGGTCTCGGGTCGGGCTGGTGCTGGCGGTGGCGGGGAGCGCCGTCGGGCTGGGCAACTTCCTGCGCTTCCCGGCCGAGGCGGCGCAGAACGGCGGCGGCGCCTTCCTGCTCCCCTACCTGGTGTCGTTCCTGCTCATGGGGCTGCCGCTGCTGTGGGTGGAGTGGACGATCGGCCGCCACGCCGGCGTCCTCGGCTTCCACTCGACGCCGGGCATCCTCGACACGCTCGGGCCGCAGCGCTGGCTCAAGTACCTGGGCGTCTTCGGCCTCTTCCTCCAGCTCGCGGTGGCCGCCTTCTACTGCTACATCGAGTCGTGGGCGCTGGCCTACACCTGGCACTCGGCGATCGGCACCTTCCGCGGCGTGCCGGCGACCGACTTCTTCCCCCGCTATCTCGGCATCGAGGGGGCGACCACGGTGGCGGCGCCGGGCCAGGCGCTGGTGTTCTTCGCCATCACCCTCGGGCTCAACGTGTGGATTCTGTCGCGCGGCATCGCCGGCGGCATCGAGAAGGCGGCGAAGATCGGGCTGCCGCTGCTGCTGCTGTGCGGCGTCGTGCTGGCGGTGCGGGGGCTCACCCTCGGCGTGGACGCCCCCGGCGTCGTCGAGAGCCCGCTCGTCGGCCTCGACTTCGTGTGGCGGCCGGACCTCTCCGGGCTCGGCAACCCGACCACCTGGCTGGCCGCCGCCGGGCAGGTGTTCTTCACCCTGTCGGTGGGCGTCGGCTCGATCGCCTGCTACGCCTCCTACGTCGGCAGGAACGACGACATCGCCCTGAACGCCGCCTCCGCCGGCTGGATGAACGAGCTGGTCGAGGTGGTGCTCGGCTCGGCGATCATGATCCCGATCGGCGTCGCCTACCTCGGCCTCGACGCGGTGCGCCAGGCGACCAGCGGCGGCGACGGGTTCGCCCTGGGCTTCCTCACCCTGCCGACGTTGTTCGCCAACTGGGGCTGGTTCGCGCCGGTGGCGGGGGTCCTGTGGTTCGGGCTGCTGTTCCTCGCCGGCATCACCTCGTCGCTGTCGATGGGGCAGCCGCTGCTCGCCTTCCTCGAGGACGAGCTCCGCATCGGGCGCACCGCGGCGGCGCTCGTCTTCGGCGGCGCCACCGCCGCGCTGGGGCTGGCCTGCGTCTACTTCTTCCCGGGCGGCGCCTTCGACGAGTTCAACTTCTGGGCCGGCACCTTCTGCCTGGTGCTCTTCGGCCTCGTCGAGGCGTTCGTCTTCGCCTGGATCTTCGGCCTCGACCGCGGCTGGGAGGAGCTCACCCGCGGCGCCGACATCCGCGTGCCGCGGATCTTCCGCTTCCTCTTGCGCTGGGTGACGCCGCCGTTCATCCTGCTGATCTTCGTCGCCGCCCTGGTCAAGCCGGCGGGCGGCGACTGGGGCGCCGCCTTCGCCGCGCTGGGCGGCGGCGGCGGCTGGCCCTTCGCCGCCGATAGCGTGGTCGGCAAGCTCCTCCACGTCGGCGTCCCCGGCGGCTGGTTCGATGCGGAGACCGGCGCCGCCACCCCGCGGCTGGTGCAGGACATGACGCGCCTGCTGCTCACCGGCGTCTTTGCGCTGCTCACCTTCCTGGTGTGGCGCTCCTGGCGGCGCCACGGGCGCAGCGGCCCGGCCCGCCGCGCAGGGGGCGCGCCATGAGCGGCGGCGCGTGGCTGATGCTGGGGATCACCTGGCCGGTGGTGATCGGGGTGGCGGGCTACCTCTTCTGGAAGGTGGTGACGCGGCCCGGCCGGCCCGGCGGCGGCGAGGACGGCTAGCCGGCGCCGCCGCGCCGCGCTGCTACGCTCTCCGCCATGAGGTCGGGGTTCTGGCGTCTCGGCGGGCTCTCCTGGTGGCGGCTCCTGGTGCGCGTCTACCGCCAGTCGATTCGCGACGACCTGCTCGGCCGCGCCGCCGAGCTGGCCTACTTCTTCCTTTTCGCGGTCTTCCCGCTGCTGCTCTTCCTCACCACGCTCTTCGGCTACGTCGCCTGGGGCAACTGGGAGCTGCGCCACGAGCTGTTCGACTGGGTGAGCACGGTGGCGCCGAGCCCGGAGGTGACGGTGCTGCTGCAAACGACCCTCGACGAGGTGGCGCAGGCGCGCGGCGGCGGCAAGCTGTCGCTCAGCCTGCTGGCGGCGATCTGGTTGGCGTCGAACGGCATGCTGGCGGTCGGCCGCACGCTCAACACCGCCTGGGGGCTGAAGGAGAGCCGGCCGTGGTGGATGCGCCGCCTCTTGTCGGTGCTGCTGGTGACGGTGTTCGCGCTGTTCACCCTGGTCGGCCTGCTGACGCTCTTTTTCGGCGGCTGGTTCGCCGAGCGCGCCGCCTTCGCGCTGGAGCTGGGCCCGGGAGTGGCCTGGGTGTGGACGGTGACGCAGTCCGGCCTGGTGCTGCTCTTCGTCGTCCTCGCCTTCGACCTGATCTACAACTTCGCCCCCAACCTGGCGCGCCGCCACCGCGTGTGGATCACGCCGGGGGCCTGCTTCGCCGTCGCGCTGTGGCTGATCGCCTCCTACGGCTTCCAGCTCTACCTGTCGAACTTCGGCTTCTACAGCCGCACCTACGGCTCGCTGGGGGCGGTGATCGTGCTGCTGCTGTGGTTCTACGTCACCGCGTCGGCGATCCTCCTCGGCGGCGAGGTCAACTCGGAGATCTCGCTGGCCCTGCACGGCGACCTGGCCCGCGAGGGCCGCTCGCGGCCGCAGCGCAAGGCCGGATCGGCTTAACACCACAGCCGACGAGGGCATAGCGATTGACCTGCTCCGAGTTTGTCCTCAGCTGAGGTCGTTGTCCGAAAATCTGGTCGAACGGCAGCTGGTCTCCAGAGGCGGTGACCTCTACGTTCGCTATCGGTCGGTCAACAAGAGGGAAGGATACCGATGGACAGGGATCAACGCATCGGAGCCGATTCGAAGGACCAGGACGGGTTCTTTGCCAGCTACGGATGGGTGCTAAAGGTCTTTGCAAGCGCCACTTCGGTCGTGGCGGGGCTAATTGCTTTCGGTTTCTTCTCGGAAGCTGCTCTATACGAGCTGGCCGGACTTCCCAGGCTCTCGGCAGACATGTTGTATCTCGCAGAGGCTGGCGCTCGCGGGTTGGTCAGCACCGTCGGGGCTATCGGCTTCGAGGGTGGACTCGTATTGCTACTCAGTCTAGGAGCGATCTTCGGAGTCTGGTCGCTGCGGGATCGTGATGGCTCACGGCACCTGCTTCAGATTCCTTCGCTGCTGTTAATATCCCAGCTGGTGGTCTTGATGATTGCCATTTTTCTTCTCGGTTCTTTGGTTGGAGTGGCGAGGATGGGGACCGCAACCGGACGCGATGCCATGGAGGCGCGGGAGCGAGTCGAAGTGGCGAAGCTGCGGGACCGTGCGGACTGGACCCCGCGCCTCGAGCTTGAGCGGTCGGAAGAACTTCGGATGGCCCCCACTCGCATTGCAAGAATAACAAAGGTGGTGGGGGGGGTGTTGCGCTACATCTTGCCCCCGTGGGCCGACGAAGCTAGTCGTGAGGGATCTCCATCATTGGGTTTTCCACTGAGGCCCACCTTTACTCTGCGGCAGGAATCCTTGAATTTTTACGGATGGTTGGCTGTGGGTGCAATTCTTTTTCCCGGAGCGGTTATCCTCTTGCGCCGTTGGAGGGCTTGGCTCAATTCGAGATATCCATACAGGGTCTCTGAGCTAAAACGTTGGATGAGCAAGAAGAGCCGTGTAAGTGTTGCCCATCCCGACACCCCTATCCAATGGGGTAATGGGCGCGACCGTCGACGGTCTTGGGGTGCTTTCTACGAGGCTAGTCGTCTTATGTTTGAGCCTGTTCTTATTCTCCTGTCGCTCCTGATTGTCGCTCTGATCCCAGCTGCTCACGGAGTACTGGCAGTGGAGGCCATTGGCCTACAACCCGTCGTCGTACGCCTTTCCGTTGACGATGGGGTTTGCTCTCCTGGAACTCGGTCGGTTGAGCCGCTCAAGACTCAGGCTCAGAATGCGAGTAACGAGACAACTTCGCTACCGTACTGGGAGTCTTCTGCTCCGTCCGAACTACTGCCGACGAAATGGTCGGCCAGCCAGACGGAACCAGAGCGTGCTAGCGCTCCGTGTACCTGCAGTTGGTCCGACCTAGAGGTTCTGAGAAGTGAAATCTCGAAGTACAGAGGAATTTGGCAGGAAATGACCCTCACGCGGCCAAGTAGTACATCGTATCAGGAGATCTTCGACAGCTATCGAAGAGCTGCGGACGATTTGATTAATACGGCGCTTAGCCTTCGCTGCCCAGAAGCGTTCCGGCGACTTCGAGTGCTTTTGCCGGAACCTGGAGAGTTGGAGTCTCAGCCTGCGGTGGCTGGTTACTTTATCGAGCGATTCGGTGAAGCTCTGACTCGGGACGGGCTGGGTCTATACGGTCATCTGCTAGTACCACCACGCGGCGAGGAAAAGGAACGGCTGACCCTCATTACTAAGTTCGGTCGGGATCGCTGGAAGCTCCAGGAGATACCGCGCAGTTCTGTCGCCGAGATTCTCCTCCTGCCCGGCGACCGAGAGATAGTAATTGAGGAAACTGTGGCGTCGGTCCGTACCTCGCCGGTGCCTGATCGACTTGATGAGTTAGCATTGTACCCCGGCGAACTGACCTTGGTCAGAAGTCGCGAACTTTTGCATTCCGGCTTTTTGCCTCATTTAGCAGAAGGCCGCCTGATAACTCTGCTGGGAGTGCATGGTAGGGTAGCGGGTCGTGAAGCCTCTCTTCTGCGAGAGGAGATCGTCGACAGTCTCGCCACGCCTGTAAAGGTCGGCTTGGCCGTCGCGGGCAGGGTAAATAATGGACCGGCAGATGCGCCTAAAATTGAGCTTGCGGGAGCTGCAGTGACCTCACTTTCTTCTATGGGTGGACCCTACGCTGCACGCTGTTTGGCTGACCTGCTCGCGACTTTTCAGGAAGATCCTGGCTACCTTGTCATCCGCAAGCTTGAAGGGGTGCCGACACTCGTTACTTCGGCAGGACTGCTTGCGAGTGATTTGAGAGAGTCTCTGCGATTGTATCCGGAGCGTGCCGAGAACTGTAAGCCGATTCAAGCGAAGTTCGGGCCAACCTATTCTCAGTCATGTAAGAGCGCAGAGGTTCAGGCACTGAAGATCTTGGTGGGCTTCCTAGAAGCGGCGGCGAACAACTCCGAGTTAAGAGCTGACATTCGTCGCGCTGCGTGTTCCGGGATCGGCTTGTCACTTGAGCCTTCAGCACAGTCGAAGGCGTTCGGACTGGCTGTCGAAGCCGTCAGCCAAGCAGACGACGAACTAGCGCTGGCTTGCCTTGGTCACACGCCTTCACGACTGACAGAGGCACAGCGGCGCCAGCTTCGTGCTTTCGCCCTTGGGAAGCGGTCTGCCAAAGTCAGTGCTGTTCCGGAAGGCCTGCCGCCATTGTCGAACGACGTCAGGAGGTTAGCCCTGGCCGAACTCCAGGAAGGTGGCCTCTGGGGCGAGGCGGAATTGGTAGGCTCCTTACTGCGAGAGGTTGAAGATAGTTCCTTTCTCCGCAGTGTTGGTAACGCAGTATCGGATGTAGAACCTGGCGCTGTGAGTGGTGAGCTCGTACGCTGTATTCGAGAGGGCGCCCCTGAGGAGAAGCGCCGCTGCCTAGTGGGGGGCGGGCTCGTGGGCCAGTTGGGCAGCACGAATGAGGAGTTTGCGCGGGCAGCGGCTCGCGTGTTGGCCATGGATGCCGAAGAGGACCTGAAAAAGGCGGCGTGTGCGGCCGTACTTAATCTTTCCAAAGCGGGAGATCGCCACGCTTTAAAGGCCATCGAGCAATTCGGTGGGTGCATTATGCGCATGGAAGACGCTTTATTCACGTCTGATGGGATTGATCTTCTCGAGCTTCTCGCCCCAGAAAGGGACAGGCCCGATCAGGCAATGGAGAATAGTGCAACAGTTGTAGAGATAGCCCAAGCCGCACTTGCGCTTGGCGACGTCGAGGAGTTCGTGGAGGCAGCTCAGAATCTAGCAGAGGTGGGTGGCGAAGAGGAGATGACTTGGTTGGCTTCGGTAGCGAAATCAAATGACGAGCCAGAAGTATTTTCTTTGGCCGCACTCGCTTCCTTGCTGCAGGTCGATGCTTCGAGGTGGGCGTCTCTCGCAGCCGATGTTTTCATCGACCGGACGTCGGGGCCGACGGTCTTCCATGCCGCGAAGTTCCTCGAGGATGGAGACCCAACCGAAATTGAGCGAATATTGGGCGAGTGCGTTGGTTTGCGGAACAGTGAGGATCGATGTATAATCGGTTTGGCCTTGCTGTCCAGTTCATACCAAGGAAGTGATCAAATGGTTCGTTACCTAAATGGGGCAGTTGCTGAAGGGAATGACTTGGCATGTCAAACTTTAGCCGAGTGGGGCCTTCGCGGGAATGCCTTTGCGAACGACATCGCCTCGGACCGATGCCCAGATACGGTCGAGAAACTGAAGGTGGGTGACAGTCGCCTACGGTGGCTGGAGCATCTGTCTTCGCTGGTGAAGGTGCTGGAATCAAGCGGAGTCGAGCCAAGCTATGCTGAGGCGATGCGTCAGGAACTGGCGATTCTACAGAGGATGCTAGCGGACGCAGCGGAGTTGAATTGACATTTGTTCGGCTGCTCACTCCGCCTGGTCCCCGAGCTCCATCTTCAGCGAGAAGAACTTCAACAGGTCCTTGAGCGACAGGATGCCGAGCAGGCGGTCGCCCTCGGCGACCAGCAGGCGCGAGCTGCCGGTGCGGCTCATCAGCGACAGGGCCTTCATGGCGTCGAGGTCCGGCGGCACGGTGTTCTCGGCGCCGCATTGCTCGGCGATGGCGCCCACCGTCTGGCGATCCCACTCCTCGCGCGGCAGGTTGCGCACCTCGCGGGTCGAGACGCAGCCCACCAGGCGGTCGCCGTCGACCACCGGGAAGGTCTTGTGGTGGTGGCGGTAGACGTAGCGGTCGACCAGCTCGCGCACCGAGGCGGCGCGCGGCACGGCGACCGGCTCGGTCTGCATGAAGCGCGACACCGGCTCGCCTTCGAGCGCCCGGCGCAGCAGGAGCTGCTGGTAGGACATGCGGGCGGCGTTGCGCACGAAGAGGCCGACGAGGCCCAGCCACAGGCCGACGAGGAGCCGGCCGGTGGTTATGGCGATGGCGACGCCGAGGCCGATCATCGCCAGGCCGAGCAGCGAGCCGATCGTCGAGGTCACCCGCGTCGCCCAGCGCAGGTTGCCCTTCCACTGCCACAGCGCCGAGCGCAGCACGCGGCCGCCGTCGAGCGGGAAGGCGGGCACCATGTTGAACAGCACCAGCATCAGGTTCACGGCGCCGGTCTCGAGGGCGACGGCGGTGACCGGCGCCGGCCAGCCGAGGCCGCGGCCGAGCCCGCCGGCGACCAGGAAGGAGATCCCGAGCATGACGCTGACCAGCGGCCCGGCGATGGCGACCAGGAACTCGCTGCGCGCCGTCGGCGGCTCGTCGCTCATCTCGGCGACGCCGCCGAAGATGAACAGCGTGATGCCGCGGATCGGTACGTCGAAGCGCCGCGCCATCAGCGCGTGTCCAAGCTCGTGCAGCACGATCGAGGCGAACAGCAGCAGCGTCCCGGCGGCGCCCATCGCCCAGTAGGTGGCGGTCTCCAGCCCCGGCGCGAAGTCGGGATCCGGGAACACCGCCACCGACAGGTACCAGGTCAGCAGCACCACGACGACGAACCACGAGAGGTCGGCGTTGACCTGGAAGCCGAACAGCCGGAACAGTTTGACTCGGCTGGTGAACATGCGGCGTCCCCTCTAGGGACAGGTGGCGAAGGCGGCGGTGTCCTGGATCGGCTGGAAGGAGGTCCCCTGCGGGTTGGTGTAGACGCGGCGCCGCCCCTCCTGCGTGTCGCACACCTCGAGCTCGACCTCGACGTTGGTGAGGCCGCCGGCGAACACCCAGTAGTGGCCGTTGACGGAGCAGCCGTCGAGCACCTTGACCACCATCTCGGCGTTGGTCGAGCGGAAGAACCAGAAGTAGCTGGTGTCCGGCGTCAGCTCGTCCGGGGGCACCTTGCCAGGGCCGGTGGCGCCCTTGTCGGTCTCCCAGCGGGTGGTGACGCGGAAGCGGTCGCCGTTGAGGCACAGCGTCTGCCCGTCCTCGACGCACGGGGTTGCCGGGCAGGTGTCGGGCTGGGCGGCGGCGGGCCACGGAAGGAGGAGGACGGCGAGGAGGACGGCGGCGGCGAGGCGGGCGGGGTGCGGTCGGCGCATGGCGGGGTCTCCGGGTGATGGCGGCGTCGCCCCCAGCGTAACACCGCGCGGGATCCGGGCTCCTCACGAAGTCCGGGTTAGCATGGAGGCCCGCATGCGGTTCCTGCACACCTCCGACTGGCAGCTCGGCCTGCGCCGCTACTACATGGACGGCGACGCCCAGGCGCGCTACGCCGGCGACCGCTTCGAGGCCGTGCGCCGCCTCGGCGAGGTGGCGCGCCGCGAGGGCGCCGCCTGCGTGGTGGTGGCCGGCGACGTCTTCGACTCGAACCGCGTCGACCGCCGCACCGTGCTGCGCGGCCTCGACGCCATGGCCTCGGTGGCGCTGCCGGTGCTGCTGCTGCCCGCCAACCACGACCCGCTCGACGCCTCGTCGGTGTACCGCTCCGCCGCCTTCCGCGAGCAGCGCCCGGCCAATGTCCACCTGCTCGACGGCGAAGCGGCGGTGGAGGTGGCGCCCGGCTGCGAGGTGGTGGGCGCGCCGTGGACCAGCAAGCGGCCGCTCGACGACCTGGTGGCGCGCCGCGCCGCGGAGCTGGCGCCGGCGCCCGGCCGGCTGCGCGTCCTCGTCGCCCACGGCGAGGTGGACTCCCTGGCCCCGGACCCGGACGACCCGGCGGTGATCCGCCTCGAGGCCGCCGAGCGGGCGCTCGCCGAGGGGCGCTTCCACTACCTGGCGCTCGGCGACCGCCACTC
>CAZLBJ010000015.1:0-4211 GCA_964557755.1 uncultured Thermoanaerobaculia bacterium | reverse complement strand
CCACAGGTCCTGCGCCCAGCCGCCGGCGTAGCGCTTCCAGCTCCGGAAGTCGCGGGCCAGCGGCGAGTAGACCACCTGCCGGCCGTCGGGGGAGTAGTCGCCGGCGCCGGCGGTGGGCATCGGCAGCGCTACCGGCAGGCCGCCCTCCGGCGACACCGTGTAGAGGCGCCCGTCGCCGACGTCCCACCCCTCGCGCAGCGAGCGGAAGAGGACGCCGGAGCCGTCCGGCGTCCAGCCGTAGACCAGGTGGTCCCAGCCCCAGCGCGGCGGCAGCGGGCCGCGCGCCGGGTAGTAGGTGAGCTGGCGCGGCACGCCGCCCGCGGCCGGCATCACGTAGACCTGCTCGTCGCCGTCGTACTGGCCCGTGAAGGCGATCGAGCGGCCGTCGGGCGAGAAGCGCGCGAACAGCTCGAGGCCGGGGTGGGCGGTGAGGCGCCAGGCGGCGCCGCCCTCGGTGGACGCCATCCACAGGTCGCCGGCGTAGGTGAAGACGACGCGGTCGCCGTGGACGTCGGGAAAGCGCAACAGCCGCGTCTGCGCCGCGGCGGCCGCCGGCACCAGCGCGGCGGCGGCGACGGCCAGGGCGGCGGAGAGCAGGAGCGGCAGGGCACGGGATCGGGTCATGGGCTCATTCCTCCGTAGCTCGATGGAAACCGCGCGGGAGTCTACCCCGGAGGCGGCCGCCGCCCCGCCGCCCCGGCGGACGGTGCGCCGGGAGCGCGTCCAGAGAACATTTTTGACAGAATGAGAACATTCGTGGTCCTCTTCTCACCTCTCGACGGCACTACTGAGAGTGAGCGGACGGCCCCCGGCCACGAAGGGCGGGCGGAACGAAGCCGCGATCAAGGGAGGAATGGACATGCGAACGACGATCCTCACCCGCGTCGCCCTGGCGGCGGCCCTGGTGGTCCTCGTCCTGCCGGCGCTGCCGGCGCAGGGCGCGCCGGCGCGCGACGGCGGCGAGACGGCCACCGCCTGGACCCTGGCGGCCGACGCCTGGAACGGCCTGGTGCGACAGGTCGGCCGCGTCCTCGGTGCCAGCGGCACTGACGGTGGCGCTGACGGTGGCACCGGCGGCGGCCCCGACACCGGCGGTGAGCTCGGGCCGATGCCCGACCCCAACGGCCTCACCGGCACCTCGCCCGACCCCGGCACCGAGCTGGGGCCGATGCCCGATCCCAACGGCTGACGAAGGGGACGCCGAGGGGGAAGGAAGTCGCCCCTCGGTGTCCCATTTCTTCCCTGCTCGACAACTAACTACTATAGACAACGTTGCTGTCGATGGAGACCCCCTCTTGATGCGCGACGACCACGTGAGCCGCGAAGCCCTCGATGCCTTCCTCCGCGGCCGGCTCCCCAGGCCCGACGCGGCGGCCCACCTGCAGCACCTGCTGCACGGCTGCCCCCACTGCTCCAACCTGCTGCGCGGCGAGCTGAGCCGCCGGCGCGGCGTGCCGCCCGAAGGCTACGCCCGCGCCTTCCTCGACACCGCGGCGTTCATCATCGGCCAGGAGGCGCCGCTGGCCCTCGAGCGCGTCGCCGCCCCCGGCCTCTCGGTGCGCCTCCAGGAGCTCGACTGGCCGCAGCGCCGCCTCTTGGTGGCCAACGACGAGCGCTACCGCACCTGGGGCCTGTGCGAGCGGCTGATCCACGAGAGCCGGCAGGCGATCTGGCACGTCCACGTCGACACCATCGTCGACCGCGCGCGCTGCGCCCTGCTGGTGGGCGAGCACCTCGACGGCGTCCACTACGGCGAGCCGCACGTCCACGACCTGCTGGCCGAGGCGCACGCCGCGGTGGCCAACAGCCTGCGGCTGCGCTCCGACTTCCCGGGCGCCCAGCGCCACCTGCGCCACGCCTACGAGCTGCTGGCGCGCGGCACCGGCGACGACCTCGAGTCGATCCGCGTCGCCTCGCTGGAAGCGTCGCTGCTCACCACCCTGGGGCGCTTCGAGGAGACGGTGGCGCTGCTCGACCGCCAGGTCAAGCGGCTGGTGCGCTACCGCGAGGACCAGCTGCGCGCCAAGCTGCTGGTGCAGAAGGGCATCGCCCTCGGCTACTTCGCCCCGGAAAGGGCGACCGAGGTGCTGCGCTCGGCGCTGGCGCTGGTCGACGCGCGCGAGGCGCCGCGGCTCGCCCTGTGCGCCCGCCACAGCCTGATCTGGTGCCTCAACGCCAGCGGCCAGAGCCACGAGGCGCTGATGCAGCTCCACGCCAGCCGGCGCCTGTTCCGCCAGTTCCCCGACCGCTGGGCGCAGCTCCAGCTGCAGTGGACCGAGGCGCGGCTGGCCTTCGACCTCGGCCGCGTGGACGAGGCGGAGGCCGCCTACCAGGCGCTGTGGGGCGAGGCCTTCGAGCTCGACCTGCGCCTGGAGACGGCGCTCATCTCGCTCGACATGATCGAGGTGCAGATCGCCCTCGGCCGCTACGCCGACGCGGTCACCGTGGCGCGCCGGCTGGTCGACCTGTTCACCGCCTGGAAGGTGCACCGCCGGGCGATGCAGGCGTGGAGCCTGCTGCTCGAGGCGCTGCGCCTGCAGACCGCCTCCGGCGAGCTGGTCGCCGAGCTGGCGCGCTACCTGCGCCGCGCCTGGAAGAACCCCGAGCTCGAGTTCCGCGGCTGACGGCCGGCGGGGCCGCCGTCACCCCTCGCCGAGCGCCGCGTGCATGCGCGCCAGCAGCTCCTTGGCCCGGCCGCCGTCGAGGCTGCCGGCGCGCCACCCCACCCCCAGCCCGCGCTCGCCGAGCTTCGGGATGACGTGGAAGTGGACGTGGAACACCGCCTGGTGGGCGGCGGCGCCGTTGTTCTGCAGCACGTTGTAGGCCTCGGCGCCGGTGCCGGCGAGCACCGCGCGGCACAGCCGCGGCAGGGCACGCCCGAGCGCCGCCGCCGCGTCGTCCGACAGCTGGTGCAGGAAGGCCGCCCGCTCCTTGGGGACGAGCAGCGTGTGGCCGTCCGCCAGCGGGTTGACGTCGAGGAAGGCGAGGACGTGCTCGTCCTCGTATACACGGTGGCAGGGGATGGTGCCGGCGAGGATCTTGTCGAAGACGGTTTGCTGGCTCATGGCGGCATTCTCTCCCATCGCCGCCGAGGCAGCGTTCCACCCGCCGCTTCGGTCGTGGGAAACTGGAAGGGAGCGCAGCCGTAACAGGTTCAGGAAGTGAGCGCCGAAGTTGACAGGCTGCTACCGGCGATGCGAACATCGTGGAAGCCTGCAACCAGGACGAACGCTGAAATACCGCAGTTGGGCATGCTTCTTGATCCTGGATTCGACCAGGCCGTCGGCGATGTCGTCGGCACCGCGGCTCGAGCCGCACGCGCACACGTTCACAAGGCTGCACTGCAACTATGTGAGGGTCCACGTCCCCGGGGTTACCCGGTGGTTGGCCCATTGAAGGAGGTCGCTCCATGACCCGCTACCCGCTGGTGTTCGGTCTGCGGGACCTCATCCAGGGCGAGGGTTTCCTGGCCGGGGTCGCCGTCGAGGGACGGGCGCTACTGCACCAAGAGGACGATGGCTACGTCTGGATCGAGGGCGTGAATCCGGGTGGCTTCAGTGAAACCGGCGCGAGCATCACCGAGGCGCTCGAGAAGTTCCGCCGCTCCTACACGGCGATCCTCTTCGACATCGCCGCCGACGTCACCTCGTTCGCACAGTTCGAAGGCGAGGTGAGAGCCTTCTTCGACGACTGCGCGCCGCGACCGGTCCGCGAGTGGGAGCAGGCCGTCGCCGACGTCCGGGCAGGGCGCGTCACGGCGGATTGGCTGACCAGGAAGTCCGCCGATTCCCCGATTCAGGTCCGCGTGGTGGAGATCGAGCAGCCATCGAGCAGCAACAACGAAGTCGAGGTCGGTCCGGCTCTCGCGGCGTAGACCCGGCCGGACCGCCCCTCCTGGTCCGCCACCCTCCATGATCTTGTAAGGACCTTCGTCCCGATGTCCACGCGCGGGCAGATACCGTGGAAACAGATCCAGAAGATGCTCGGGAAGTGTACCGATGGCTGGCGGTTCGTCGACAAGACGCACAAGCGGTGGGTCTACGTGGACGGCCACCCCGGCAGCTTCAAGCTACCGATGGGTGCGCACGGGAGCAGGAATCCCGAGATCGAGATCGGCCACGTTCGCGGCATGGCTCGCCATTTCGAGATCACCGACTGCGCGAAGCAGCAGCTCGAACAACTTCGATAGCTCTCGGCATCGCCCCGCGTCG
>CAZLBJ010000014.1:0-3116 GCA_964557755.1 uncultured Thermoanaerobaculia bacterium | reverse complement strand
GCCGCGCCGCCGGCGCCGGCGGCCGGCGACGCGGTGGCGGAGGAGACCGCCCGCCGGCTGCGCGCGCTCGGCTACATTCACTGACGGGGGACGAGCATGAGCCGATCCGAGATCCCGCCCGACTCCGCCGGCCGCGTCACGGCCGGGAGCGTCCTCGTCCTCGCTCCGCATCCCGACGACGAGGTGCTCGGCTGCGGCGGGCTGCTGCTGCAGCTCGCGGACGCCGGCGCCGCGGTGCGGGTGCTGTTCCTCACCGACGGCTCGGGCGACGGCGACGAGGCGGCGGACCCAGCCGCGTACGCGGCGCTGCGGCGGCGCGAGGCGGCGGCGGTCGCCGAGCACATGGGCCTCGCCGGCAGCGACCACCTGGCGGTGCGCGACGGCGTCCTCGGCGACCACCTCGAGGCGGCCGCCGCCGCCGCCCGCCGGGCTCTCCTCTCGCAGCGCCCGGACCTGCTGCTGGTGCCGTCGCCGCTGGAGGCGAGCCGCGACCACCGCGCCGCCTTCGCCGCCCTCCACCGCCTGCTGACGCCGCTGCGGGGCGGCGGCGACGACCCGCTCCACGCGCTCGCCCGCGACCTCGACGTCCTCGTCTACGAGATCAACCGCCCGGCCTACCCGGACCTGCTGGTCGACGTCACCGCCGAGGTCGAGCGGCTGGAGGAGGCGATGCGCCTCTACGCCAGCCAGGGCGCCCGCCGCGCCTACTGGCGGGCGGCGCTCGGGCTGCGCCGCTACCGCACCCTGACCCTCGGCGACGAGGCGAGCGGGCCGCGGGCGGCGGAGGGTTACCGCCGCCTCGGCCTCGACGACTTCACCACCCGCAGCCTCGCCCAGCTCGTCGCCTGGCTCGGCGGCACGCCGCGCCTGCACGAGGTGGTGGAGGGGCCGCGGGTGTCGGTGGTGGTGCGCACCAGGGACCGGCCGGAGCTGCTGGCCGAGGCGCTGGACAGCCTGGCGGCCGGCACCTGGCGGCGCGCCGAGGTGGTGCTGGTCAACGACGGCGGCGCGCCGCCGGCCGTGCCGGCGGACTACCCACTGCCGGTGGTGCGCGTCGACCTGCCGGAGAACCGCGGCCGGGCGGCGGCGGCCAATGCCGGCGTGGCGGCGGCGAGCGGCGACTGGGTGGCCTTCCTCGACGACGACGACCTCGCCGCCCCCGAGCACCTCGAGACCCTGGTGCGGCTCGCCCAGGGTGCCGGCGTGCGCGTCGCCTACACCGACGCCGCGGTCGGCGTCTACGCGCTCGACGCGGAGGGCACCGACCGCGAGGCCGGCTGGCGCTGCGTCGAGCGCCGCCTGCCCTACAGCCGCGACTTCGACCCCGACCTGCTGCTGGTCGACAACTACGTCCCCTTCAACACGCTGCTGATCGAGCGCGCCCTGTTCGCCGAGGTGGCGCCGCCGGACGGCGGCGACGGTCCGTTCGACACCGGCCTGCCGTTCTTCGAGGACTGGGACTTCCTGGTGCGCCTCGCCGCGGTGGCGCCGTTCCACCACCTGGCGCGGGTGACCTGCGAGTACCGCCACTTCCGCGGCGGCGGCCACCACGTGCTGGGCGGGTCGCCGCGCGGCCGCGCCGACTTCCTGGCCATGAAGGCGCGGGTGATCGGCCGCAACGCCGGCCGCCTTCCCTCCGGCGAGGACTTCGTGGTGCGCGTCGCCCGCGCCGTCGACACTCTGCGCGCCGAGCTGGTCGACGCCGGCGAGGCGGCGTCGTCGGCGCGGCGCGAGGCGGCGCGGGCGCACCGCGAGGCCGGCGAGCTGGCGCTCGACAAGGTGCGCCTCGAGGACCGCTGGCACCGCGCCCGCGGCGAGGCCGCGGCGCTCGGCGCGGAGCGTCATCGATTGGCCGAGGACCTGCGGCGGCTCTACGACGAGGAGGCGAAGCTGCGCGCCGCCGTCGCCGACCAGGACGAGCACCTGGGCCGCACCTACGCCGAGATCCAGCGCCTCGAGGGTCGCATCCGCGCCATGGAAGAGACCCGCGCCTGGCGCCTCCACCGCCGCCTCGAAACGCTGCGAGGTCGCTGACGTGCCACGCATCGCCCTCGTCTCCAGCGAGCCGGTGCGGTCCGCCATGGCGGGGATCGGCCTGCGCTACCTCGAGCTGGCGCGCCGCCTGCCGGCGCTCGCCAGCGTCGCCGTGCGGCTGGTGTCACCGGCGGACGAGGCGGAGACGCGGCGGGCGCTCGGCGAGGGAGCTGCCGGCGTCGAGGTGCGCACCTTCCGCCGCGGCGCCCTCGCCGAGGTGCTCGCCGGCTGCGACGGCGCCGTCGCCCAGGGCCAGCTCGCCAACGACGTCGTGCTCGAGCTGCCGCGCCTACCGGTGGCGATCGACCTCTACGACCCGTGGCTGGTCGAGAACCTCCACTACCACTCCGTCCTCGGCCTCGACCCCTACCGCAACGACCACGCCACCTGGGTGCTGCAGATGTCGCGCGGCGACCTCTTCCTCTGCTCGTCGGAGGAGCAGCGCACCTTCTACCTCGGCTTCCTCGCCGCCCTCGGCCGCGTCAATCCCGAATGCGTGGCGGCCGACCCGGACCTCGGGGGGCTGATCGCGCCGGTGCCGTTCGGCGTGCCGGCCGAGCTGCCGCCGCACCGCCCGTGGCTACCGGAGCGCGGCGAGGGCGACGCCACCCGGCGCCTCCTCTTCGGCGGCCTCTACGACTGGTACGACCCCTGGACGCTGCTCGACGCCCTGCCGCGCCTCCCCGCGGGGCTCGACTGGCGGCTGTACCTGATCGCCAACCCCAACCCCGGCTCGACGCCGCAGCGCCTGCTCGGCGAGGTCGAGGCCGAGTGCCGCCGCCGCGGCTGGTGGGGGGAGCGGGTCGAGCTCCTCGACTGGGTGCCGGCCGAGCGGCGCTACGACCTGCTGCGCGACGTCGACCTGCTGGTGGCGCCGCACCGCCCGTCGCTCGAGACGCGGCTGTCGCTGCGCACCCGCTTCCTCGACGCCGCCGCCGCCGGCCTGCCGGTGGTGGTGAGCGAGGGCGGCGCGATGAGCCGGCTGGTCGCCCGGCACGGCGCCGGCTGGGTGGTGCCGCCGGGCGACGAGGCGGCGCTGGCGGCGGCGCTCGCCGAGGCGCTCGGCGACCCCGACGCCGCTG
>CAZLBJ010000013.1:0-2800 GCA_964557755.1 uncultured Thermoanaerobaculia bacterium | reverse complement strand
TCGACACCGTGCTCGAGATCGGCAGCGCGGAGCGCGCCGAGCCGGTGCTGCGCGCGAAGCTCGCCCGCGGCGAGCGGCTGATGGGCTTCGGCCACCGCGTCTACCGCGTGCGCGACCCGCGCGCCGACGTGCTGGCCGCCGCCGCCGAGGCGCTGTTCGTCGACGGCGGCGGCGACGAGGGGCTCTACCGCCTGGCGCGCACCGTCGAGAGCGTGGCGCTGCGCCTGCTGCGCGAGCGCAAGCCCGGCCGCCGGCTGGACACCAACGTCGAGTTCTACACCGCCCTGCTGCTCCACGGCCTCGGGCTGCCGAGCGAGCTGTTCACGCCGACCTTCGCCGTCGGCCGCGTGGCGGGGTGGACGGCGCACGCCCTCGAGCAGATCGCCACCGGCCGGCTGATCCGCCCGGCCGCCGCCTACGCCGGCGCCGAGGGCCGGCGCTGGCGGCCGCTCGCCGAGCGCTGAGACTCAGTCGCGCTCTCGCCGCCGCCGCGCCGGTGCCCGCTCCTCGCGGCGGCGGCCGCGGCCGCCCAGCGCCTGCGCCGCCATGCCGACCACCGCCAGCACCAGGAAGACGACCGGCAGCCAGCTGCCCGGCATCTCGACGCCGGCGCCCGGCAGCGCCTGCACCACGAACGAGGCGCCGAGCAGCGCCGACAGCACCACCAGCGCCGCCTCGAAGAGCAGCCCGGCGACGATGGCGGCGACGATGCCGGCGACGACGAACGCCGCCCACTGGACGCCGGTGCCGGCGCCGAGCGCGTTCGCCGCGAACCAGGCGGCGGCGGTGCCGCCGAGCACGAAGCCGGCGAGGCCGATGGCGATCCGCTGCAGCAGCACGGCGAGGACGCCGCCGGCGATGCCGGCGAGCACCGCCACCCCGATGCGCACCCACGGCTCGTCGAAGCCGAGCCACTCGCCGGCCAGGTGCCAGCCGACCAGAAAGCCCACCGCCGCCACCAGGAACCAGAACAGCCGCCGCCCGGCGAACAGCAGCAGCGCTCCGACCAACAGGCCCACCCAGGGGCCGAACGGCGACTCGATCACCCACTCCATGCCGTGCCTCCTCTCCCCCCAGAATACGCGACCCCGGCGTGCTTCGTTGCAACGCCGGCGGGAACAGCCGCTCCTGCCCCTGACCCGGCTCAGGCCGGGGGAAGCCAGGTGCGGGTGCCGCTCAGGCGGTCGGCCAGCGAGCGGCCGCCGAGCGACGGCAGGGCGAGCAGCAGCGGCAACCCGGCGAGTGCCAGGGTGAGGAGGCCGCCGAGCCAGCGTAGCGCCGTCTGCCCGAAGGTGAGCGGGCCGCCGTCGCCGCCGCGGGCGAGGATGCGGGCCATCGCCATGCCGGGCGTGCGCCCCCAGAAGGCGAGCGGCACCACCGAGTAGACGAACGAGAAGACGAGCAGGAAGGCGGCGAGCGGCCCGAGGTCCGCCACCCCCCAGCGCACCCCCATCAGGTAGCTGCCGACGATGGCGGTTGCGGAGACCACCAGCAGCAGGCCGCCGTCGAGGAGGACGGCGGCGAGGCGGTGGCCGAGGGGCGCGGTGCGCGGCGGCTCGGCGGGGCGCTCGGTGGGCTCGCCGTCGAAGGGCTCGGCCTCGGTGCGGCCGGCCCCCTCGGCGGCGAGCGCGCCGCTCTGCGCACCGGCAGCCTCGAGGTCCGACCAGTCGTGCGCGGCGCCCGCCAGCGGCTCGGTGTGCCCGCCGGGCGCCGGCGGCGTCGGCTCCGGCTCGTCCCAGAAAGAGCGGCCGGCCGGCTCCGCGCTCGCTGCGTCCTCCTCCACCGCGCCGTCGTCCACCGCGCCGTCGACACCCGCGCCGACGTCCCAGCACTCCGCCGGCTCGGCGCCGCCGGGGAAGAGCGGCAGCTCGCGGGAGCCCCGGCCGTGCGGCGACGGCCGGGCCGGCTCGCGGCCACCCCGGGGCTCACGGCCCGCCTCCGGCACGCGGCGCCGCGCCTCCTCCTCGCGCCGCCTCTCCTCGGCGGTCAGCGGCAGGTCGAAGAGCGAGGGCCCTTCGCCGGGGTCTCGGTCGGCCAACGGTGGACTCCTGTGGCGGCGGCTAGCGGGGCGGCAGGTACTTGACGTAGATGCGGTACAGCAGGTCCTTGTCCCGCTGCGCGTAAGTCTGGGCGAAGCGCAGGTGGCGTGCAAGGGTGGCGTCGTCCGGCACCACCGAGAGCGCCTCCTCCAGGTGGTCGGCCGCCCCCTCGGCGTCGCCCTGCTGCAGGTTGCGCACCGCCAGGTTGTAGTAGGAGTCGGCGATCAGGTTGCGCACGTCGGCGTTGCCGGGATCGGCCTGGTGCAGGCGCCACAGCCCGGGCAGGGCGCGGCTGTATTCGCCCATCTCCATCAGCCCGATCTGCGGCTCGAGCGGCGCCACCGCGGCGTCGACCTCGGCCTTCAGGCCCTCGCTGCCGGCGGGCAGCGGCGCCAGCGTCTCGGCCTCGGTGAGCAGCGTGCGGGCGCGCAGGTGCTCGCCGGCGGCGGCGGCGGCGGCGGCCTGCTCGATGAGGTCGACCTGCCGCTCCGCGGCGTCCTCGGCGCCCGCCGGCGGCTCCGGCAGCGCCGCCGGCTGCCCCTCGGCCTCCCACTGCGAGATCAGCGCCTGCGCCTCTTCGTACTGCGGCGCGTCGGGCGGCAGGCGGCGGAGCTGGTTGATGGCGATGGCGGTGCGGCCCGACTCGTGGAGGCGGGTGGCGCGGGCGATCGGGTCGGGCTCGGTGGCGACGCTGGGCGCCGGCGCCTCGTCGGCGTTGGGGAAGATGCTGACCCGGTTGTCCCACAGCAGCCAGGCGCCGG
>CAZLBJ010000012.1:0-6150 GCA_964557755.1 uncultured Thermoanaerobaculia bacterium | reverse complement strand
GCCGCCGGCCAGCTCTCCGAGCGCTCGGAGGCGATCGCCACCTATGCGCTGTGCGGCTTCTCGAACTTCTCCTCGATCGCCATCCAGATCGGCGGCATCGGCGGCATCGCGCCGGAGCGCAAGCACGACCTCGCACGCCTCGGCCTGCGCGCCATGGTCGCCGGCTCCCTCGCCTGCTTCCAGACGGCGACCATCGCCGGCCTGCTGATCTAGCGTTCCCCCCCTCCGCACCCCCCGGCGGCGCCGCCCGGCGCCGGGCAGAACCTTTGCAGGCTCGGGCCGTATCCCAACCGTGGCTGCAAGCCAAGGAGGTCTGCGATGAGCTCGAAGAGGACGTGGAGAAGGCGCCTCGGTCCCGCCCTGCTGGCGGCGGCCCTGGCGTGGGGGCTGGCTCCGGCGGCGATCGCCGACGAGCCGGTACGTGTGACGGACGATCGCGGCGGCCCTGCCGCGACGCTGGCGGACCTGGTGGCGGGCGTGCTGGACGCCCTCGGCCTGGGCGGCGAGCCGCGGCCGTCCGCGCCGCGCGAGCCGGAGGACGTTGGCTCGGTGAACGGCCATCTCGGCCCGCTGATCGATCCCAACGGCACGAAGCCCGTGATCACCACTCCGAAGCCCGGACACCCGCGTGGCTGACGAGCTGCCGACTCCGCGCGCTCCTCTCGCGCCCGCCGCGCCGCCGGTCCCGGCGGCCGGCGGCACGCGCGTCGAGGAGTGCCGGCGGCTGCTCGCGCGCTCGACGGCGGAGGTCTTCGGCGAGCCGGCGCGGGCGGTGGTCCTCGCGCGGCGGGCGCTGCAACTGGCTCGAACCCTGGCCGCGGAGGAGCCCGGCGACGCGGAGCGTGCCGACCTCGAGGCGCTCGCCTGGGGCCTGGTGGCCAACGCCGAGCGCGTCGCCGCCGACCTCGACGCCGCCGGAGCCGCCATGCTCCGGGCCGAGGAGCGGCGCGCCGAAGGCAGCGGCGACCCGCGTCTCGCCGCCCGTCTGCTCGACCTGCGAGCCTCGCTGGCCGCCACCGGCGGCCGCCTCGACGAGGGCGTGCGGCTGGCCGACGAGGCGGTGGCGGCCTACCTGCGCCTCGGCGACGCCGGCGGCCTCGGCCGCGCCCTGGTGCAGAAGGCGGTGTTCCTCGCCCACGCCGAGGACACCGGCCGCGCCCTCGACGTGCTGGCGCAGGCCTTCGAGCACCTGGTGCCGCGCGACGACCACCACAGCGTCCTCGCCGCCACCCAGTGCCTCGCCTTCTGCCTCCACCGCATGGGCTACGACATCCCGGCCGCCGAGCTGGTCGACCACGCGGCGTCGGCGGTGGGGGAGTCCGGGGACCGCGTGCTGCTGCTGCGCCTGTGCTGGCTGAAGGCGCGTATCCAGATGAGCCTGGGCCACGACGGAGAGACCGAGCTGCGGCGCATCCGCGACGCCTTCCTCGACCGCGGCATGGTCTACGACGCCGCCATCGCCTGCCTCGACCTCGCCACCCTCTACGCCCGGCGCGGACGGCTGCCCGACCTGCGCCGGCTGGCACGCGAGATGTTCCCGATCTTCACCTCGCGGGGGATCCACCGCGAGGCCCTGGCCGCCCTGCTGCTGCTGCGCGACACGCTGTCGTGCGGCCGCGCCGAGCTGCCCTTCCTCGAGGAGGTGAAGAGCTTCCTCGAGCGCAGCCGCCACGACCACGGGCTCCGCTTCCGCGCCGGCGCCGCCCGCGCCCAGGCGCCCTTCTGACCCTCCGCCGCCCGCCGCCCGCCATGCCGTCGCCGCCGATGGAGGAGCTGGTGGGGCGCACGCTGGCGGCCCTGCTGCGCGAGCAGCGCCTGTCGGCGCGCGACCTCGAACGGCGCCTCGACCTGCCGGCGACCGCCGTCGACCGCCTGCTCGCCGGCCGCGACCACCTGGACATGGACGTCCTGCGCCGCGTCCTCACCGTCGTCGGCGTCACCCCCGAGTCGTTCTTCGCCCGCCTCTTCACCCAGGGCACCGCCGCCGAGGGCCCCGCCTCCCCCGGCCGCCAGCAGGTCGCCGGCCTCATCGACCGCGTGCGGGCGGCACTCGCCGAGATCCGCACCTCCGACCCCTCCTGACGCCCGGCACGGGCCTTGCTGCGCGTACGGCCCGCCGGATCCCGGGTCCAACGGGTTGAATGCACGACGTCTCGTCGGTGCTGGCGCGGCCACTGAAACACATCGCCGCGACGGCCCGCCGAGCCGTTGGCAGGCACCGCGGCGCGTGGAGATGTGCTTGCTCCTTGGAGAGGCGTGCCGCCACATCGGCGGCAGAGGAGCCACCGATGAAAGGAGACCGTATGCGTACCGCTCTCCGCCGCCCGGGCCCGGGCAAACGCCTGCTGCCGGCCGCTCTCGCCTTCCTGGCCCTGCTGGCCGCCCCCGCCGCACACGCCCAGAACCCCACCGGAACCCTGACCGGCACCGTCGCCGGTCCCGACGGCGCGCCGCTGCCCGGCGTCACCGTCACCGCCACCTCGCCCAGCCTGCAGGGCGCCCGCGCCGCCGTCTCCAGCGACAACGGCGGCTACAAGATCGCCTTCCTGCCGCCCGGCGAGTACCAGGTGAGCTACGAGCTGGACAGCTTCGCCACGCTGACCCGGGAGGTGAAGATCTCGGCGGCGGTCAACACCGACTCGGACGTCGCCATGCAGCTGTCGACGGTGAGCGAGGAGATCGTCGTCATCGGCAAGCAGGCGGCGATCTCCGAGGGCACCACCGGCTCGTCCACCTTCACCCTCGACGAGATCGACCAGCTCCCCATCCAGCGCGACCTCGACTCCACCGTCGACCTCGTCCCGGGCGTCCACTCGACCGGTCCGGACGGCGCGGTGACGATCGGCGGCGCCATGTCGTTCGAGAACCTGTGGACGCTCAACGGCGTGGTGATCAACGAGAACCTGCGCGGCCAGGAGCTGCCGCTGTTCATCGAGGACGCCATCCAGGAGACGACGACGCAGGTCTCCGGCATCTCGGCCGAGTACGGCCGCTTCCAGGGCGGCGTCATCAACGCCATCACCAAGTCGGGCGGCAACGAGTTCACGGGCTCCTTCCGCACCGGCATCACCAACGACGACTGGATCTCGGAGACCGAGCTCACCGGCGGGCGCACCGACGACCTCAACCAGACCTACGAGGCCACTCTCGGCGGCTACGTGTGGCAGGACCACCTGTGGTTCTTCGCCGCCGGCCGCGACCTCGAGCAGTCCGCCAGCCAGACCCTGGCGCGCACCGGCACCGTGCTGCCGCAGGTCAACACCCAGACGCGCTACGAGGGCAAGCTGACCGGCACCCTCGCCGACTCGCACACCCTGATCGGCTCCTACCTCGAGATCGACGAGGAGACGACCAACGACTACTTCGACCAGCCGGGCGCCATCACCGGCATCACCACCGACACCGCCTCGGACCGCCAGGACCCGCAGGAGCTGTTCTCGATCAACTACACCGGCGTCCTGACTCCCAAGCTGTTCGTCGAGGCGCAGTACTCCGAGCGCGAGCTCAACCTCGGCATCGGCAGCGGCGGCACCAGCTTCGACCTCGCAGCGGGGACGCCGATCCAGAGCGGCACCATCTTCGGCCCGCAGCTCAACTACAACGCACCGATCTTCTGCGGCATCTGCGAGAACGAGGAGCGCAACAACGAGAACCTGCTCGGCAAGGTGTCGTGGTTCGAGTCCACCGAGAGCATCGGCAGCCACGACGTCGTCTTCGGCTACGACTCGTTCTCCGACGTCCTCTTCTCGGTGAACCACCAGTCGTCGACGGACTTCAACGTCTGGGACAGCGGCACGGTGATCGACGGCGGGGACGTCTTCCCGGTGATCGTGCCGTGCGCCTCCGGACCGGGCTGCAGCAACACCACCGACCAGTCGACCAACGTCGGCCCGCCGGCGTGGTTCATCTGGTGGGCGGTGTTCGGCCTCGACGAGGCGCAGCCGACGGACTTCGAGACCAACTCGCTGTACGTCAACGACCGCTGGCAGCTCGACGACAACTGGTCGTTCAACCTCGGCGTGCGCTACGACGAGACCTCCGGCGCCAACCAGAGCGGCGACACCGTGCTCGACGACGACAAGATCAGCCCGCGCCTCGGCCTGACCTGGGACCTCGCCGGCGACGGTGAGCTGGTGGCCCATGCCAACTACGGCACCTACGTGGCGTCGCCCGCCGGCTCGATCGCCGACTCGACGTCGTCGGGCGGCTCGATCGGCCTGTTCCTCAGCCAGTACGGCGGCCCGGCGATCAACGTCGGCTGCACCGGCGCCGGCGACTGCCTGTCGTCGCAGGAGGTGCTGCGGCAGATGTTCGACTGGTATCTCGCCAACGGCGGCGCCACCGGACTCGACCAGGACCTCTCCAACCTGCCGAACCTGATCTCGGTGTCGATCCCCGGCGCCACGTCGATCATTCCGAAGACGCTGGTGTCGCCGTCGGTCGACGAGTACACCGTGGGCCTGACCAAGCGGCTCGGCGCCCGCGGCCTGGTGCGCGCGGACGTCGTCTACCGCGAGTTCGGGGACTTCTACGCCAACCGCGTCGACCGGTCGACCGGCCAGGTGATCGTGCCGAACGGCCCCGCCGACCTCCAGCTGGTGGGCAACTTCGGCGACGACGTCCTGGAGCGCGAGTACAGGGGTGTCAACCTCCAGGCGCGCTACCGCGTCTCCGACCGCCTCGGCCTGCAGGGCAACTACACCCTCTCGGAGCTCGAGGGCAACATCGTGGGCGAGACGGGCGGCTCCGGTCCGGTGACCGGCCTGCCGAGCGAGTACCCCGAGTACCACCAGGACTCGTGGGCCTTCCCGGTGGGCAACCTCCCCTCCGACCAGACCCACAAGGTGCGCCTGTGGGCGATCTACGACCTGTTCGAGCGCGAGCACCACTCGCTGTCGCTGTCGGTGCTGCAGAACTTCGACTCCGGCACGCCCTACTCGCTGACCGACTTCGTGGACGTCATCTCCTACGTGCCCGACCAGGGCTACGAGACGCCGCCGACCACGAACCTCTACTTCTTCAGCGACCGCGGCGAGCACCGCTTCGACGACATTACGCGCACCGACCTGTCGCTCAACTACGCCTTCCTGTGGAACGCCTTGGGGCGGCAGATCGAGCTCTACCTGCAGCCGGAGGTGATCAACGTCTTCGACGAGGACGGCCTGGTCAACTTCGACACCACGGTGGTCGGCCCGCAGGACGGCATGGCGCCGTTCGACCCGTTCACCGAGACGCCGGTCGAGGGCGTGAACTGGCAGCGCGGCGACGACTTCGGCCAGCCGACCTCCGAGGACGACTTCCAGCAGCCGCGGACCTTCCGCTTCTCGGTCGGCTTCCGCTTCTGATCCGCTGCGAGTAAGGCGCCGGGGCCCTCGCCCGGTCCCGGCACCCACGGCCCCGGTCCGCATCGTGCGGGCCGGGGCCGTTCTTCGTTCGCCGCTTCATCGACGCTTCTTGCCGGGCAGGCGGGCAGGTCGGTCGTCCTCGCCGCCCTGCTGGAACTCCCGTTTGTCGAGCCCGAGCTCTTGGAGCTTGTTGAAGAGGGAGCGGGGGGCGATGCCGGAGCGGCGGGCGGTGTCGGCGAGGTCGCCGCCGGTGCGGCGGAGCTGGCCGCGCAGGTACTCGCGCTCGAGGGTGGCAACGAGCTCGCGGCGGACGTCGGGCAGGGGTCGGTCGAGCCAGCGGTCCTCGGGCCAGCGCAGCACGGCGGCGAGCACCCGCCCCGGGGCGCGCCCGGCGACGACGACGCGCAGCGGCAGGTCCTCGGGGCCGAGCACGGCGCCCTCGGAGAGCTGCACGGCGCGCTCGACGACGCTCGCCAGCTCGCGCACGTTGCCCGGCCAGTCGTAGGCGGCCAGGGCGCGCATCGCCTCGGGGGTGAACGACTCGACGGGGCGGCTGCGGGTGCGGCAGCGGCGCAGGACGTCGAGCGCCAGCCCCTCGATCTCGTCGCGGCGCTCGCGCAGCGGCGGCAGCGCCAGGGTGGCGACGGCGAGCCGGTAGTAGAGGTCGCGCCGGAAGCGGCCGCCGGCGACGTCGGCCTCGAGGTCGCGGTGGGTGGCGGCGAGGATGCGCACGTCCACGACCACCGGCGCTTCGCTGCCCACCCGCTGCACCTCGCCGCGCTCGACGGCGCGCAGGAGCTTGGCC
>CAZLBJ010000011.1:0-14256 GCA_964557755.1 uncultured Thermoanaerobaculia bacterium | reverse complement strand
CCGGGGGCTCCGGCGAGCGCACAGCGCAAGCCCGCGACGTCCGAGAGAGCGGTGGCGTGCGCTCGCTGAAGAGTGGAGCGCTCCTCCTCAAAGTCCGACTGAAGCGAAACGTCCCCCGGACGGAGCCCCTCCACCCGGCGCCGTCCCCGGCAACCAGCCCCCGCCCTACCGCGCCACGCGCGCCCTTACCGCCTGGTAGTCGCGGTCGGTGCGGGTGAGGCCGCTCTTGGGGGGGAGGTCGGCGATGGCCTCGCGGGTGTCCTGGATGCGGTTCTCGGTCAGCGGGTGGGTGGCGAAGAACTGCTCGACCGCCGAGGGGCGGCGCTGGCGCTGGGCGAGCAGCTCCTCGAAGATCGACACCATCCCCTGCGGGTCGTAGCCGGCGTCGTACATGTAACGCACCCCCAGCGTGTCCGCCTCGCGCTCGGCGCCGCGGGCGTAGTGCGCCACCGCGCCGCCGCCCGCCACCTGGGCGAGGATCTGCTCGTAGGCGCTCGGGTTCTGGCCCAGCAGCAGGCCGGCCAGGATGTTGAGGCCGTAGACGCGGGTGAGCTGCTCGGTGCCGTGGCGGGCGGCGCCGTGGGCGATCTCGTGCGACATCACGCCGGCGAGCTCGGCGACGCTGTCCGCCGCCTCGATCAGGCCGGTGTTGACGTAGACGTGGCCGCCGGGGACGTTGAAGGCGTTGACCTGCGGGTCGACGACGACGTGGAACTTCCACGGCAGCTGCGCCAGCGAGGTCTGCCGCACCAGGCGCTGCCCGAGGTCGTTCACGTAGGCGTTGACCACCGAGTCGCGGGACAGCCGGAGCTGTTTCGCCAGGTCGCGCTCGAGCTGCTGGCCGAGCCGCCACTCCTCTTCCAGCGAGATCAGGTTGACGTCGCCCTGGTTGACGCCGCTGCTGGCGCAGCCGGCGCCGAGCCCGATCACCATGGCGAGGACGGCGAGGCAGACGGCGGCGGGGAGGAAGGGCGTGCGGTGTCGCATGCCGCCGGCACCTGCACCCCGGGTGCCGGCCCGCCGGGGCCGCGGCGGCGGGCGGCCTGTAACTTGGCCGTATTTCGGTGCACCGTCATTCTGGGTAGCACTGTCCCGCTTTGCGGGGTGGCACGCACCCCAGGAAGTGACGCAAGTGAGTATCTGAAGTCTCTTCCGTCCTGAATCGTACGCTGCTGGGGAAGAGAAGACCCGGGCCCGGTATTGGGCGTGGACCGGTGTGGCCGGGGTGTCTCCAAAGAGACCGCCCGCCGCCGCGCGGCGGCGGGTGGATGCGCGCCCGACACGCAACACCATGAGGAGGAATCGCATGAAGAATCGCGTCCTGGTCGGACTGTGCGCGGCGCTGCTAGTCGCCGCCGCCCTGCCGGCCGCCGCATCGACCTTCGTCGCCCTGGACCAGGAGGAGCTGGTGGCCAGCTCCCGCGCCGTCGTCCAGGGCCGGGTGCTCGACACCCGCTCGTTCTGGAACGACGACCGCACCGCCATCGTCAGCGAAGCCCGCGTCGAGGTCACCGACCTGGTGGCCGGCGAGGCGCCGGCCGTGGTGGTAGTGCGCACCTTCGGAGGCGAGGTCGGCAACTACCGGGTCGAGGCCCACGGCTTCCCGAGCTTCGCCCCTGGCGACCGCGTCCTCCTGTTCCTCGAGACCGACGGCGACTCCTTCCGCGTGGCCGGCCACAGCCTGGGCCACTGGCGGGTGCGCGCGACGGCGAAGGGCGACGTGGCGGTGCCGACCCTGGAGGAAGGCGTGCGGCTGTTCACCAAGGAAGGCCGGCTGGCGGCGCGTCCGCAGCCGGTGCAGCTCGACGACTTCAAGAACAGCATCCGTGACCGTCGCGGCCTGATCGATGACCGGCGTTCGGTGCGCTGAGGAAAGGGAGCCAGAGACATGACCAAGATGCGTTTCACCAAGCCCCTCGCCCTCGCCGCCGCCCTCGTGCTGCTGGCCACCGCCGCCGCCTCCGCCTACGTCCTGCTGTCGCCCACCCGGAGCTGGCCGAGCACGCCGACCTACATCGTCGACAACCGCGGCCTGACCGGGGTCAACGACTCCGACGGCGGCGCCACCGCCACCCGCAACGCCATCACCTCGACGGCGGCCTGGAACGGCGCCGGATCGGGCACGGTCGTCAATGCCACCATCGGCTCGGTGTCGTCGTTCCAGCTCGGTGACGGTGTGCCGATGCTCAACTTCCGCGATCCCACGGGCGCCTGCTCCGGCAACTGCCTGGCGGCCACCTTCACCGGCTACTACGGCGGCGGCGACATCGACGACGCGGACATCGTCACCAACACCTCCCACGCCTGGACGTCGCAGGGCGAGGACCCGGGCGGCTCCGGCTGCTCCGGCGAGTTCTACGTCGAGGGCGTGCAGGTGCACGAGATCGGCCACGGCCTCGGCCTCGGCCACACCAACGTCACGGGCGCCACCATGTACCCGTCGGTGTCGGCCTGCAACAACGGCCCGGCGACCACCGAGTCCGACGACGAGGCCGGCATCAACGCCCTCTACGGCGGCGGTGGCGGCGGTGGCGGTGGCGGCGGCGGTTCGTCGTGCACCAGCGGCACGCTGTACACCGGCAGCCTGTCGGGCAGCGGCGACTCCGACATCCACCCGAACGGCAACTACTACTACAGCGGCTCCTCCGGCACGCACGCCGGCTGCCTCGACGGCCCCAACGGCGTCGACTTCGACCTCCGCCTGTTCAAGTGGAACGGCTGGAACTGGTCGCAGGTGGCCAGCTCGCTGTCGTCGGGTCCCGACGAGAGCATCAACTACAACGGCACCAGCGGCTACTACTACTGGCGCATCGAGTCGTACAGCGGCTCGGGCAGCTATCAGTTCCGCCTCAGCCGTCCGTGACGTTCCGCTGAGCGGTCCCCGGACCGCGATGAGAAGGACCGGCGCCCGCCCCTCCCCGGGGCGGGCGTTTTCTCGTCGGCGTCCCTCTCGTCAGGGTGCCGGGGTCTCGACCTCGGCGGCGGTGCTCTCTGCCGCATCCTCCTCCGCCGCTACCTCCGCCGCCGGCAGCGGCTCGACGTAGCCGAAGGCGACCGCCGCCTGGTCGAGCAGGCGGGCCTCCGTCTGGCCGGGGGCCGGCGGGTAGCTGTAGGTCATGTGCAGCAGCCGGTTGGCGGTCGGGTGGACGGCGAAGATGCGGATCTCCTCGACGGTCTGCCCGTCCTCGCCGGTGTAGCGGCCACGCGTGCTGTAGAGGCTGCCCAGGTGCTCGCTGCCGAGCTCCACCTGGCCGAGGAACTCGCCGCCGGGCATCGCCTCCATCTCCTCCTCGCGCGCGTTGACCGCCTCCACCAGGTTGACGCCGTAGTCCTGCTCCGGCTCGGCACGGTAGACGACGGTGCCGGGGGCGAACTCCTCGTCGCCGGCGAAGCGCAGGCGGATCTCGTCGCCCTCGTTCGACTCGAGCTCGAACATGGCGTCGGCGGGGTCGACGACGGCGATGCCCAGCGCCTCGTTCTCGATGCGGTTCGGCTCGGCGGCGTCGCCGGCGGCCGGGTCGACGGCGGGCTCGCCGCCGCCGCAGGCGGCGAGCAGGAGCAGGCAGAGGACGGCGGGGCGCAGGGGGTGTCGTGGCATCGGCTGGGGTCTCCGGTGGTTGCAGGTCGGCGGCGCCGCCCGGTGGCGCGGGGCCATTCTAAGCCCTCCACCCAACCCCGGCGGGCACATCGTTTTTTATCTATAGGCTGTTGGTGTAGACTCGCGCCACCGCACCGGTACGCAGGAAGGGAGCACGAGGACGATGGCCGTCACGCTGAACCAGTTGCTGAAGGAGATGGTGGACCAGGGTGGGTCCGACCTCCACCTGACCACCAACTCGCCGCCGCAGATCCGCGTCGACGGCGTGCTGCGCACCCTCAACCACCCTCCCCTGACGCCGACGCAGACCAAGCAGCTCGCCTACTCGATCCTCACCGACAACCAGAAGCACCGGCTGGAGGAGAACCTGGAGATCGACTTCTCGTTCGGTCTCAAGGGCCTCGCCCGCTTCCGCGCCAACGTCTTCCACCAGCGCGGCGCCATCGCCGCCGCCTTCCGGCAGATCCCCTACGAGATCCGGGGCTTCCGCGAGCTGGGGGTACCGGTGGTACTCGAGAAGCTGTGCGAGAAGCCGCGCGGCCTGGTGCTGGTCACCGGCCCCACCGGCTCCGGCAAGTCGACGACCCTCGCCTCGATGATCGACAAGGTCAACCGGGAGCGCGCCGAGCACATCGTCACCATCGAGGACCCGGTCGAGTACCTGCACAGCCACAAGAGGTGCATCGTCAACCAGCGCGAGCTCAACGCCGACACCCACAGCTTCACCAACGCGCTGAAGAGCGTGCTGCGCCAGGACCCGGACGTCGTGCTGGTCGGCGAGATGCGCGACTTCGAGACGGTGGAGGCGGCACTGCGCATCGCCGAGACCGGCCACCTCACCTTCGCCACCCTGCACACCAACACCGCGGCGCAGACGATCAACCGCATCGTCGACATCTTCCCGGCCCACCAGCAGTCGCAGATCCGCGTCCAGCTCTCGTTCGTGCTCGAGGGCATCGCCTGCCAGTCGTTGCTGCCGCGCGCCGGCGGCAAGGGCCGGGTGCTGGCGATGGAGGTGCTGATCCCCAACTCGGCGATCCGCAACCTGATCCGCGAGGACAAAATCCACCAGATCTACGGCATGATGCAGTCGGGCCAGGCGCGCCACGGCATGCAGACCTTCAACCAGTCGCTGGCGGCGCTCTACTTCAAGCGCATGATCACGTTGCAGACGGCGATGGCCCGCTCCTCGTTCCCGGACGAGCTGCAGGAGATCATCGCCCGCGGGCCCGCCGCCCTGAACCCCGCCCTCGGCGCCACCGACGTCGGGGTGCGCAGCGCCTAGGCAGGCCAAAGGAGCTGACCGATGCCCAGTTTCGTCTGGTCCGGAAGGACCCGCGCCGGACAGTCGCAGGAAGGGGTGCTGCTCGCCGATTCGCGAGACGCCGCCGTGGCGGCGCTGCGGCGGCAGAACATCCAGATCACAAGCATCCGCGAGAAGGGGCGCCAGGTGCGCATCCTGCCGCGGCTGGCGCGCGGCATCTCGCAGAAGCGCATCGCCATCTTCACGCGGCAGTTCTCGGTGATGCTCGACGCCGGCCTGCCGTTGGTGCAGTGCCTGGAGATCCTCGGCGAGCAGGAGGAGAACCCGATCTTCGCGCAGGTCATCGAGAAGGTGCGCTCCGACGTCGAGTCCGGCTCGTCGCTGGCCGAGGCCATGCGCAAGCACCCGAAGGCCTTCGACAACCTGTACGTCAACATGATCGCCGCCGGCGAGGCGGGCGGCATCCTGGACATCATCCTGCAGCGGCTGGCGACCTACATCGAGAAGGTCGTCAAGCTGAGGAACCAGGTCAAGTCGGCGCTCATCTACCCGGTGGCGGTGGTGGTGATCGCCGTCTTCGTGGTGTGGATCATCCTGTGGAAGGTGATCCCGGTGTTCGAGCAGCTCCTCTCCGGCGTCGGCGGCGAGATGCCGTTCATCACCCAGGTGGTGGTCGGCACCAGCAACTTCCTCGGCCGCTACAGCTTCTGGATCCTCCTGGTGGTGATCGCCGGGGTGCTCGCGCTCAACCGGTACCACAAGACGTACCGCGGCCGCCGCGTCCTCGACGGCCTGCTGCTGAAGATCCCGATCATCGGCCAGCTCCTGCGCAAAATCGCCGTGGCCCGCTTCTGCCAGACGCTGGCCACCCTCACCTCCTCGGGCGTCCCCATCCTCGACGGCCTCGAGATCACCGCCAAGACCTCCGGCAACGCGATCATCGAGGACGCCGTGATGGCGGTGCGCAAGAGCGTCGAGGAGGGCAAGACGATCAGCCAGCCGCTCGGCGAGACGAAGGTGTTCCCGCCGATGGTGGTGCAGATGATCAACGTCGGCGAGCAGACCGGCGCCCTCGACCAGATGCTGCAGAAGATCGCCGAGTTCTACCAGGAGGAGGTCGACACCGCGGTGGCCGGCCTCACCAAGCTGATCGAGCCGCTGCTCATCACCGTGCTCGGCGCCATCATCGGCACCATCGTGGCGGCCATGTACCTGCCGCTGTACTCGATCCTCTCCGAGATCGGGTAGCGGTCGCGGAGGCCGCGCGCCGGCGCCGCCGCCCGCGCGCGGGCGCTATGCTGAGCCCATGACACCGCTGGCCCGACAGCTCCGGTGGATGGTTGCCATCCGCCTGGTGATCGTCACCAGCATCGCGCTGCCCTACTTCCTGTTCGACACCTTCATGCCCACCACCACGGTGACCGGGCCGGGGGCGGTCCTGGTCGAGGCACCGGCGGTGGCGCGGCCGGCGCCGGCGGCGCCCGTCGAACCGGCGGCGCCCGCGGAGACGGCGGAGCCCGGGGCCGCGGCCGAGCCCGAGCAGGCGGCAGCGGAGGCGGCAGAGTCCGAGGCGGAGGAGCCGGAGGCGGCGGCGGAGCCGGCAGCCCCCCGCACCTCGCCGCTCCTCGACGACCGGCCGACCCGCATGCTGATCGCCGAGAGCCGCACCGCGGGGCTCGATCCTGCGCTGGTCTACCGCGCCGCCGGCCTCGTCTACCTCGCCAGCCTGCTCTACCTGGCGCTGCTGCGCCTGGCGCCGAACCGCCACCCGCTCAACGCCCACGTCCAGTTCCTCGGCGACCTGCTGCTGATCACCGCGCTCGTCTACCACACGGGCGGCATCACCAGTCCCTTCTCGCTCTTCTACCTGGTCATCATCGCCGTCGCCTCGACCCTGCTGCGGCGCCAGGCGGGCTTCACCGTGGCCACCACCGCCTACCTGCTGTACGCCGCCACGCTGCTGGCGATCTACTTCGGCAAGCTGCCGGCGCCCGAGGCGCAGCAGCAGTCGGACGACCCGATCTACCGCCTCACCTACAACCTGGTGGTCCACTTCGTCGGCTTCTACGCCGTCGCCGTCCTGACCTCGCTGCTGGCCGGGCGGGCGAGCCGCGCCGAGCAGGAGCTGGAGGAGAAGAGCGAGACCCTGGCGGACCTGCAGGTCGTCCACCGCGACGTCATCCAGTCGATCCACAGCGGCCTCGCCACCACCGGCCTCGACGGCCGCATCACCAGCTTGAACCGCGCCGGCGAGGAGATCCTCGGCCGCCAGGAGGCCGAGCTGGTGGGACGGCCGGCGCAGGAGCTGCTCGGGCCGCACCGCTGGGCCGAGCTGACCCGGCGCCACAGCGGCGCCCCGGCGCTGCTCGAGCCCACCCGCTCGCAGGCGGAGATGCAGCGCCGCGGCGGCACCGTGTACGTCGGCTTCTCGCTGTCGCCGCTCACCGACGCCGCCGGCATCCAGCGCGGCTGGAACGTCATCTTCCAGGACCTCACCCACTGGCGCGAGCTCGAGGAGCAGGTGCGCCTGAAGGACCGCATGGCGGCGGTGGGCGAGCTGGCGGCAGGCATCGCGCACGAGATCGGCAACCCGCTGGCCGCCATCTCCGGCTCGGTGCAGATGCTGTCGCGCTCGGCCGCCGGCGACCCGCAACAGGAGCAGCTCCTCGGCATCCTGCTCAAGGAGAGCCAGCGCCTCGACCGCACCATCAAGGGCTTCCTGCGCTTCGCGCGGCCGCGCGAGCGCTCGACGGTCGAGTTCGACGTCGCCCGTCTGCTGGCCGAGAACTTCGAGCTGCTGCGCAACAGCGACGAGGTGTCCGATCGCCACCGGCTTCACCTCGACCTCGAGCCGCCGTCGTCGCACCTCCACGCCGATCCCGACCAGGTGAGCCAGGTGTTCTGGAACCTGGCGCGCAACGCGCTCAAGGCGATGCCGGACGGCGGCGAGCTGCGCGTCGAGGGCGTGCGCGTCGACGGCGTCTACCGCCTCTCGGTGCAGGACACCGGGCGTGGCATGAGCGAGCGCCAGCGCGCCAACCTCTTCCATCCGTTCCAGTCGTTCTTCGACACCGGCACCGGCATCGGCATGGCCATCGTCTACCGCATCGTCAAGGACCACGGCGGCGACCTCAAGGTGGAGAGCTCGGAGGACCGCGGCACGCGCATCACCGTCGAGCTGCCGGCCGCCGGGCCGCCCGTACCGACGCCGCGGGCAGAGGAGGGAGCGTGGGCGTGAGCCCCGGGCGCGCCGCGCCGCCGCGCATCCTCGTCGTCGACGACGAGGCCAGCCTGCTGAGCTTCCTCGAGATGCTGTTCCGCGACGAGGGCTGGGAGGTGGCCACCGCGCGTTCGATGGCCGAGGCGCGGCGGCGGCTGGCCAGCGGCTGGGACCTGGTGCTCTGCGACATCATGATGCCCGACGGCAACGGCCTCGACCTGCTGCGCGAGATCCAGGCCGCCGACGGCCACCCGGCGGTGGTGATGATGACCGCCTACACCTCCACCCGCTCCGCCATCGAGGCGATGAAGGCCGGCGCCTTCGACTACGTCTCCAAGCCCTTCGACGTCGACGAGCTGAAGGTGGTCTGCCAGCGCGCCCTCGAGCAGGCCGCCCTCGCGGACGAGAACGTCTACCTGCGGCGCGAGCTGGAGAAGAAGCACTCGTTCGCCAACATCATCGGCAAGAGCCCGAAGATGCAGGCGATCTTCACCCTCGTCGACCGCGTGGCCCGCACCAGCTCGACGGTGCTGGTGCACGGCGAGAGCGGCACCGGCAAGGAGCTGATCGCCCGCGCCATCCACTTCGCCAGCCCGCGCTCCGGCCACCGCTTCCTCTCCATCAACTGCGGCGCGATGCCCGAGAACCTGCTCGAGAGCGAGCTGTTCGGCCACGTCAAGGGCGCCTTCACCGGCGCCGTGCGCGACAAGCCCGGCCTCTTCCAGGAGGCCACCGGCGGCACCCTGTTCCTCGACGAGATCGGCGACATGACGACGCCGATGCAGGTGAAGATCCTGCGCGTGCTGCAGGAGAAGGTGGTGCGCCGGGTCGGCGGCACGGAGGAGGAGCCGGTCGACGTGCGCATCATCGCCGCCACCCACCGCGACCTCGCCGGCATGGTGGAGCGCGGCGAGTTCCGCGAGGACCTCTACTACCGCATCAACGTCATCCCGCTCCACCTGCCGCCGCTGCGCGAGCGCCGCGAGGACATCCCGCTGCTGGTCGACCACTTCCTCGACACCTACAGCCGCGAGCTCGGCATGGACCAGCCCAAGATCTCGGTGGAGGCGATGCGGGTGCTCGAGTCGTACGACTGGCCCGGCAACGTGCGCGAGCTGGAGAACGTGCTCGAGCGCGCCCTGGCGCTGTCCAGCGGCGAGGTGCTGCGGCGCGACGACCTCCCCCGCCACCTGCTGCTCGGCGGCCGCGACGAGCCCGGCGCCGCCACCCTGCCGCCCGAGGGCATGGACCTCGAGGCCCACCTCGAGGGCGTCCGCGCCTCGCTGATGAGCCAGGCCCTGGAGCGCTGCGACGGCGTCCAGACCCGTGCCGCGGAGCTCCTCGGCATGAGCTTCCGCTCGTTCCGCTACTACGCCAGGAAGGCGGGGCTGACCGGCGGCGAGGAGGAGGCCGTCGACAGCGGCGCCGGCGGGGCGGCTCAGCCGGCCGGCAGCGACGTCCAGTAGAGGCCGTGGCCGGCGGTGCCGAGGAGGAGGCGCAGCGGCGCGCCCGGGGCCGGGCGGTGGAGCATGGCGGAGAGCACCTCGCTCGGGGGCAGCGGGAAGTCGACCGCCAGCCAGCGGCCGGACGCCGCATCGAGCAGCGCCAGGCCGTCCTCCCGCGCCACCAGCGCCGGGTAGGAGGCATCGCCGGTGGCCAGCAGGCGCACCTCGCCGTCGCTGAGCTGCAGCCACGGGTCGTCCTCGGCCGGCTTCAGCCACAGTCCCTTGGCGCCCCACCACGCCAGGCGCTCGCCGAAGCGGGCGATGCGGCCGCCGGCGAACGGTACCTCGACGCCATCGTTGGCGCCGGCGCTGAGCCGGTAGAGGCCGGCGCGGTCGCTCACCCACAGGGCGGCGCCGTCGTTCGAGAGGGCGGCGGAGCGCGGCGCTCCGTGGTGGTACTCGACGCGGCGGAAGCGCGGCCCGTCCCACTCCCACAGGCCGTCGCCGGTGCGCACCACCAGGCGGTTGCCGGAGGCCACCACCTGCTCGACGCGGTGCGGGCCGATCTCGCCGATCATGCGCCAGGAGCCGCCGGCGCGCTCGTAGAGGCCGCGCTCGGTGGCGGCGTAGACGCCGACGCCGAAGACCACCAGGTCGCGCACCGGCGGGATCTCCGCCGACTCCGGCACGAAGGTGCGGCCGCCGTCGCGCGAGGTGTGGATGCCGGAGGCGGGACCTGCGTGGTTGACCGCCGCCAGCACCTCGCGGCCGGCCACCGTCAGCGCCGCCACGCGCAGGTTGCGCATGCCGTGGGCGGCGCGGCGCAGGGTCGAGCCGCCGTCGTCGGACACCCACACGCCGGAGCCCTCGGTGGCCACCAGCACGCGCTGCGGGCGCTCGGGGTGGTGGGTGACGTCGAAGATCGAGAGCGACACCGGGCCGGTGCGCCGCCAGCTGCGGCCGTCGTCGTCGGAGACGTGCAGGCCGGCGACGGTGCCGGCGAGCAGGCGGCCGCCGGGCAGCGCCTCGAAGGCCGGCGTGCGGCGGTTCTCGAAGCCCTCGGTGTAGCGCTGCCAGTGGCCGCCGGCGTCGCGCGTGCGGTAGACCCAACCGCAGGTCGACGCCCACCACTCGTCCGGCCGCCCGGGCACCGGCGTCAGGGTGAAGACCTCGCTGTCGAGCACCATGCCCTCGAAGATGCCGCGCCAGGTGACGCCGCCGTCGTCGCTGCGGTAGGCGCGCTCCCAGGTACCGGCGATCACCCGGTCCGGGTCGCCGGGGCCGACCAGCAGGCTCGTCACCTTGTGCACCTGCGGCAGGTCGGCGGTCAGCCGCTGCCAGCTCTCGCCGCCGTCGCTCGAGCCCCACACGCCGGACAGGGTGCCGGCGTAGACCTGCTGCGGCCGCCCCGGCACCCGCGCCAGCGTGTAGACCTGGGTGCCGGCGAGGTCGGCGTGGCCGCGCGGCTGCCAGTACTGGCCGCCGTCGTCGGAGACCGCCACCATGCCGCCGCCCCAGGTGCCCCACAGCGCCGCCCACAGGCGCCCCGGCACGTCGGGGTCGAGCTCGAGGTCGCTCACCACCCAGCCGGGCAGCGCCAAGGCGTCGCCGGCGTCGGCCCAGGTGTCGCCGGCGTCGTGCGACACGTAGACGTGGCCGCCGGAGGTGCCGGCGAAGACGCGCCGCGGGTCGCGCGGGTCGAAGGCCAGGCTGCGCACGTCGCCGCCCCACAGCTCGGAGCGGTTCCACTCCGCGGCCTTGGCGGGCGCGGCGGACGAAGTGGGGACGGCGGCGAGCGCAACGGCCAGCAGAACGAGGACTGCGGCAGGCAAGGCGGGGGCAGACTTCTCCAGTTGCACGGACGTCAAGCTCGCATCACCTCGGGTCGGGCCCGGCCGGCCGCGGCGGCGGCCTCCGGGGCGTCGTCGGTCTCCTCGCCGGCCGCGGGGTGGGCGGCCGGCGCCACGTCGTCGTCGAGGCCTCGGGCCTCCTTCCTCCACCGGTGGCGCACCTGCAGCACCTCGGCGAGGATGGAGATGGCGATCTCGCCGGGCGAGTCGCCGCCGATCGGCAGCCCGATGGGCGCGCGCAGATCGACGCCGTCCAGCGAGTGGCCTCGTGCCTCCAGGTCATGCACCACGCGCGCCACCTTGCGGCGGCTGCCCATCAGGCCGAGGTAGCGCAGGCCCGGCGGCGCCTGGGCGAGCACCGAGGCGAGCGCCGCGGTGTCGGTCTCCCAGCAGCGGGTGACCACCGCGACGTGGAGGTCGTGGTGGCGGCGCTCGGCGAGAAAGGGTCGGCGGAAGTCGCGGTCGACGGCGGCGATCGAGGTGGCGGCCGGGAACAGCGCCGGGTCGCGGAATTCCTCGCGGTCCTCGACCACCAGCGTCGCGAAGCCGGCCAGCTCGCCGGCGCGGGCCAGCGCCTGGCCCACCGGCCCGCCGCCGCAGACGACCAGCACCGGCGGCGCGCTCACCAGCTCGAGGAAGACCTCCGACAGGCCGCCGCACACCATGCCGGTCGGCTCGCCCTTGACCGCCGTCTCGGTGAAGTAGTAGCGCTTGACCTCGGACGCCGCCTCGCCACCGGGGTCGCCGGCGTCGGCGGCGGCCAGCTTCGCCGCCGCGTCGACCTTCACCAGCGCCTCGAAGGCGCCGCCGCCGAGGTTGCCGAAGACGCCGCCGCCGCGGCGCAGCAGCAACTTCCAGCCGACCTTGCCGGGGGTCGAGCCCTCGGTGCGCACGATCTGGCAGAGCACCGCCCGCCCGTCGCGCTCGACGGCGCGGCCGGCCTCGCGCAGGACCTCGGAAGCGGTGGGCACCGACATGGAAAAAGTGTAGCACCGGGCGTCTTTCAGCGACGCGGGCGGACCTGCACGCGGCCGTCGGCGTAGACGTCGACGCGCCAGCCGGCCTCCGCACCGCCGGCCGCGGCACCGCCGGCCCCGGGGGGTGCACCGCGGGTGCGGGCGGCGGCCGGCCACGCCGCCGGCAGGTGGTAGAGGGCCATGATCTCCACCCAGCGCGGCTGCACCGCCGGCGGCACCTCCCAGGCGACCCGCTCCCCCGCCGGCACGCGCCCGGCGGCGGCGGCGAAGGCCGGCTGCATCACCGGGTGGCGCTGCGCCCAGGCGTACCAGCGCCGCTCGCCGAGCGCGGTCAGCAGCTCGCCGGAGGTGGCGGGGCCGGCCGCCAGGGTGGCGCCGCGGAGGGCGGCCACCGCCAGCAGGGCGGCGGCGACGGCGAGGCGGATGGCCCGCCGCGCCAGGGCGGCGGCGGCGCGGGGGCCGGTCGCCGGCGGCCGAGGGCTCATCGCAGGTAGCCGAGGGCGCGCAGGCGCTCCCGCTCCTCCGCCGACAGCTCGCCGGACGACGCCTCCCCTGTGCTGCCGGCGGCCGCCTGCAGGCGCGCCCGGGCGGCGGCCGACCACGCTTCCAGGGCGTCGAGGTGGCGGCGCAGGGCGGCCAGCTCGTCCGGCCGCCGGCCGGCGAGGTTTTCGGTCTCGCCGGGGTCGGCCGCCAGGTGGTAGAGGCGGGGCGGCCGCCCCTCGGACGGGAAGACCGCCTTCCAGCCGCCGTCGTAGACCGCCCACCACGAGGTGGAGCCCGCGAACACCGGCCGCTCGCGCCGCGGCCGGCGCAGGTCGACGCCCGGCAGGTCCGCGGCCTCGGCGCCGGCGAAGGCGAGCAGCGTCGGCGCCACGTCGAGGGAGCTGGTCGGCACCTCGGTGCGCGCGCCGGCGGGGCCGCGGCCGGCCGGCCACTTGACGATCAGCGGCACGCGCAGCACCTCCTCCCAGACGTGGCCGTGCAGGGTCGAGCCGTGCTCGAGCAGCATCTCGCCGTGGTCGGAGGTGACGACCACCAGCAGCTCGTCCCACAGGCCGGCGGCGCGCAGGTCGTCGAACAGGCGGCCGAGCCGGGCGTCGATCTCGGCCACCCCGGCGGCGTAGAGGTGGCGCAGGACCTCCGGCTCGCGCGGCAGCGGCGGCACCCGGCCCTCGCCGACGGCGGCGAGCAGGCCGGAGGCGCACTCGCCGCGACGGCAGCCGTAGCGCGGAACGCCGAACAGCGCCGCGATCTCGGCGGAGGTCGAGCCGTCGCCCTCGTAGGGCAGGTGGTGGAAGTCCGAGTGGACGTCGAAGGCGTGGAGGAAGAAGAAGAACGGCCGGTCGCGGCGGGCGGCCATCCAGTTGAGTGCGCCGCGGGAGATCTGGCCGCCGCCCCACTTCACCGAGCGGTAGTCGTCGAAGCCGCGGTGAAAGCCGAACTTCGGGTTGAGCCAGACGCAGTCGTGCACCAGGCCGCCGGTGGCGTAGCCCGCCTGCCGCAGGCGCCCGGCCAGCGTCGGCACCGCCGCGTCGAGCACCCCCTCGTCGCCGTCGGCGCCGTGGACGGCGAGCGGGTAGCCGGTGAGCAGCGTGGCGTGCGACGGCTTGGTCCAGGCGCCGCCGGCGTGATGCGGCGCGAAGACCTCGCCCTCGGACGCCAGGCGGCGCAGCTCGGGCGCCAGGGGTGCGCCGTCGCCGCCGGTGGCCTCCAGGACGCCGGCGCGCAGGGTGTCGATCGAGATCAGCAGCATCGACGGCGGCGCCTCGCCGGCGGGGGCGGGGGCAGGGGTGGAGCCGGCGGCGGACGCTGGCTCGGCGGGCCCGGCGGCCGCCTCCCCGCCGCCGGCCGCGGCCGCCTCCTCGGCTTCGACGTGGACGCCCGCCACCGGCCAGCCGGCGG
>CAZLBJ010000010.1:0-4659 GCA_964557755.1 uncultured Thermoanaerobaculia bacterium | reverse complement strand
AGAACCCCGTCTTGTCGCCGCCGACCGCCGCCGGCGAGACGGTGCCGACGCCGCGGGTGCCGCCGGCGTGCTGGTTCTTCCCGTCGACGGTGACCTCGAAGCGGCCGCTGCCGAGGCACAGCACGCCGGGCGCCGGCGCGCTGGTCCCGCCGCCGGCGGCGGGCCCCGGCGACTGCGACGGCGCCGCGGCCGCGGCCGCGGGCGGCGCGGCGAGCGCGGAGGCCGACAGGAAGGCGCCCGCCTGCGGCTCGCCCAGCGACTCCGCACTGAACGCCGCGGTGTCGCCGCGGCCGCACAGCCGGCCGGCCGGGTTGCGGTAGGTCTGGGTGGTGCCGGCCACGAGGTCGCGCACGCGGATGACGTACTCGACGTCGGAGAGGGCACCGTAGAAGAACCAGAAGCTGCCGTTGACGGACCGTCCGTCGAGTACCTTGACCACCAGCTCGACGTTGTCGCCGTTGAAGAACCAGAAGTACCCGCTCGCGTCGGTGCCGCGGACGGGATGGCCGACGCCGCTCTTGCCGCCCTGGTACTGGCTCTTCCAGGTGACGTCGACGGCGAAGCGGCCGCCCTGCAGGCACAGCACGTCCGCCTGGTTGCAGACCGTAGCGAGGCCGCCGGGGGTGCGCAGCGTGAGCACGTTGCCGTAGGCCGAGAAGCCGGCCGCGTTGCGGGCGCGCACCCGGAAGCGGTAGGTGGTGCCCGGCCGCAGGCCGGTGACGGTGGCCTGGGTGACCCCGGCGCCCACCGTGCCGAGGGCCTTGAAACCGGTTCCGGCGTCCATCTCGACGTGGAAGGCGGTCTCGTCGGTCGAGTTGTCGCGCCAGGCGAGCCGCGCCTCGGTGGCCGAGGGCGCCGAGCCGGTGAGGTCCGACGGCGCCGCCGGCGGCGTGGCGCCGCCGCCACCGCCGCCGCCCGAGCCGTAGACGCTGGCCAGAGCGGCGCGGTCGTCGGCGCCGAGGCGGGCGCCGCGGCCGTTGCCGTAGGCGTAGGCGCGCATCAGCGCATCCCCCGCCGGGCTGTGGCCGATGCCCAGGGTATGGCCTAGCTCGTGGGCGAACACCTCCTCGCCGTCCTTGCCACCGTGGCCGCCGAAGAAGGAGCCGGCGCCGTTCTGAGTGATGATGAAGCCGCGGATCGCAGGCCGGTAGGTGACGCCGCCGTGGCTGCGCGCCTGGCACAGGAAGTACGGGCCGCCGATGGCCAGCACGCCGCTGCCGCCGAAGGAGCCGGGGATCTCGCCCAGCGGGTCCTCGAAGGTGATCAGGCCGGTGCCGTCGGTGCTGACGGTGGTGGCGCCGGTGGTGCCGGCGTAGACCAGCGAGACGTCGCTCCCCGGGTCCTGGTTCCAGGCCGCCAGCGCCGCCTGGAACTGGGCGACGCCGCCGGGCGAGCCCGGCATGCCCGGCTGGCCGGAGGCGTTCATCCGCCACACCACCGAGCCACCGCCGTCGAAGTCGAACCAGCGGATCGGCCGCGAGGCGCCGGAGCACTGGCCACCGTCGTCGAACAGCACGAACGGTTCGGCGGTGCGGGCGGTGCCGCCGTCGCCGGCCGCGGCGCGCACCTCGACCCGGTAGTCCGGCGCCCGCCGGACGCCCGCCGCCCGGTCCTCGAGCCAGTCGGCGAAGGCGTCGAAGCCGCGCTCGGTGGGCACGCTCGACGGCTCCCGGAGCGCGCCGCCCGCGCCCTCCGTGCCGCCCACATCGTGGGCGCCCGCGAGGTCGCGCAGCGCCAGTCGGCGGCCGTCCCGCGGGCGCTCGACGAAGACGCCGAGCATCAGCTCGACGAGGGCGTAGGTGCCGTCGGCGCGCGGCGCCAGGAAGACGATGGCCCGCTCGCCGCGGCGCAGGTCGGGCGCGCCCAGGACCTGCCAGCCGACGCCGCCGGCGGTGACGCCGCCGGGGATGCGCAGCTCGACGCGGCCCCCGGGCAGGTGGCCCTTGAGCACGCGCTCGACCTCGACCAAGCGGAGGGTGGACGGCAGCCCGCCGTCCGCACCGGGCCGGCCGTCGTCGAGCACCCGCACCACGGCCACGGCGGGCGCGGCGTCGGCCAGCGCGGCGTCGCTGACGTCGACGAAGGAGGTGGCCTCCGCCCGCGGTGCGAGGACGGCGAAGGTCGCGAGGACGAGAACGAGGGCCGCGGCGGTGCGGGCGGAGCGTGGAGACGAGACTGCGATCATCGAGCGGCAGGTCCCTTGCGTCGTGGTCGGTGCATCGGAGGAGTCGGGAGCGAAGCTCTGCATGTGGAACCGATGCAGAGATTCGCACATTCCGACGCCGCTCGGAGGACGCTCAGAAGGCGTGGGTGTCCGCCTGGCCGCAGAGGTTCCCCGCCGGGTTGCGGTACGTCCGTTCGACGTCTAGCACCGTGTCGCGCACCCGCACCTCGTACTCGACGTCCGACAGGCCGCCGAAAAAGAACCAGAACCGCCCGTTGACGGCACGGCCGTCGATCAGCTTGACCACCAGCTCGACGTTGCCGGGGTCGAAGAACCAGAAGAACCCGGTCTTCTCCTCGCCCACCGGCTCGCTGCGCACCCGGCCGCTGCCGCTCGTGTCCGTGTGGTGGTTGTGCCAGTCGACGGCGACCTCGAAGCGTCCGTCCTGCAGGCACAGCACGCGGTCGGAGGGCACGCAGGCGCCGCTCGGGCCGGCCGCGCGGGCCGTCGGGGCGCCATCCGCGGCCGACGCCGGCCGCGCGCTGGCCACCGCCGTGGCGCCCTGCGGGAAGGCCCCCGTGTCGGCGGCGCCGCACAGCTCGCCGGCCGCGTTGCGGTAGGTACGGCTCGTCTGTCCGACGGTGTCCTCGACGCGGACCTCGTACTCGACGTCCGACAGCCCGCCGTAGAACACCCAGAAGCTGCCGTTCACCGGCCTGCCGTCGAGCACCTTGACGACCAGCTCGACATTGTCCTCGTCGAAGAACCAGAAGTAGCCGCTGCGCTCGCCGCCGGGGACGGGACGGCCGACGCCCTGCTTGCCGTCCTGGTGCTGGCTCGTCCAGGTGACGCCGACGCGGAAGCGACCGCCGTGCAGGCACAGCAGGCCGGCCTCGGTGCACTCCGCGAGGAGGTCCTTCGGGGTGCGCAGGGTCAGCGGCTCGCTGTAGGGCGAGAGGCCGCCGCCGTTGGTGGCGCGGACGCGGAAGGCGTACTCGGTGTCCGCCTCGAGCGACGTCACCGCCAGCTCGGTGGTGTCGGGGGCGAGCTTCGCCAGCGGCCGGAAACCGGCACCGGCCGCCATCTCGACCCGGTAGTCCCGCTCGTTGTCCGCGTTGTCGCGCCAGGACAGCTCGATCTCCGTCGGCGACACGGCGGTGCCGGCGAGGTGGCTCGGGGCGGCAGGGATCGGCGGGCGGTCGTCACCGCCGCCACCCCCGCCTCCACCTCCGCCGCCTCCCCCGCCAACACCACCCCCGCCACCACCACCTCCCGCCGCTCCCCCACCGCCGCCGCCGCCGCCGCCACCCCCGCCGCCGCTACCGGGATAGAGGTAGCGCACGGCGGCCCGGTCGTCGCTGCGCAGGCCGGCGCCGCGGGCGAGGTGGATGAAGGCGTACATCAAGGCGTCGGAGTCGGCGGAGTGGTCGATGCCCAGCGTGTGGCCCAGCTCGTGGGACAGGAGCTGCTCCAGCATCTGCCGGGGATCGGGCTGCGCCAGGAGGTAGCAGTCGATGCCGGCGTTGGTGGTGATGTCGGCCTCGACCGCGGGGTGGAAGAGGATGCCGCGCGGGTCCGCCTGCGTCTGGATGAGGAACCACGGTCCCCCGAGCGCGAGGATGCCGCCGCCGCCGCCCTCGCACGAGAAGGGGTCGCCGATGCTGCCGTCCGCGTCGTCGAACACCACGCCGTTGATGCCGTCCCTGAACAGCGTGCTCAGGCCGGAGCTGGTCGTCTGGTACCGGTAGTCGACGATCGAGCCGGGGTCGGAGCTCCACGCCGCGAGGGCGGTCTCGAAGGCACCGATGGTGGCGCCCAGCGAGAAACCGGCCTGGCCGCCGGCTTCGACCCGCCAGGAGATCGCCTCGCCGGCGTCGAAGTCGAACCAGCGGATGGCATACCCGCCGTAGGTGAAGAGCCGGTAGGGTGCGGCGGCCCTGCGCTCGGCGTGCGGGGCCGCGGGCGCGTGGAGGACGGAGTCGGCGGCGCGCACGGGGCCGCGGCCGGCGTCCGCGAGCCAGCGCGCGAAGCCGTCGGCCGAGCGGGCCCGGTGGAGGCCCCGACGGGCGTCCCGCGGCTCGCCGGGCATGCCCAGCTCGCGGGCCGCCGCCAGGTGGTCGCGCACCCAGGCGCGGCGGCCGCGCTCGACCGCCTCGCGGAAGATGCCGAGGAAGAGGTGCGCGACGCGGTGGGTCCCGTCCTGCCCGGGCGCCAGGAACAGCAGAACGCGCTCCCCCACCGCGAGCTCCGGCATGCCGTAGAGCCGCAGGCCCGTGCCGGCGGCGCCCATGCCGCCCGGCACGCGGACGACGAGGTGGCGCCGCGGCACCTCGCCGGCCAGCAGCCGGTCCACCTCCACCCGGTAGTCGGTCGCCGGCCGGGAACCGCCGGAGGTGCCGCGCACCTCGACGACGTGGACCTCGACCACCGCCGAGGCGTGGGCGAGGAGGTCGTGGTCGGAGACCATGACGTAGGACGTCGCGCCGGCCGCCGGA
>CAZLBJ010000009.1:0-5481 GCA_964557755.1 uncultured Thermoanaerobaculia bacterium | reverse complement strand
AACCTGTACGGCGCTCATAGAGCTCCTGGAGGAATGCGGCAGGGCTGGTGGCGTGGCAGCTGTGGAAACGGTCCTGCCACCGTGGTCGGCGGCTCCCGGTCGTGGCACTGAACCTCTTGCGTACCGGGTCGGAGAGGCCTTCGCGCTCGAAGTGCATCCACACGACGTCATGCCCGCGATCCAGCGCCGCCTTCAGGAGGTCCAGGATCCGAGCGTCCCAACCACTGAGCCCGAGAACGAGGAGGATCGCATCGGCTGGCAAGTACCCTGTCAGGCGCTGGATGCTCTCGGCGTCGAGCGGGCTGTTGAGGCGGCCGTCCCAGAGCAGGCGATAGCGGCCACCGTGGAGCTTGACAATGGCGCGTCCACTGCGCAGCAGGCCCGGGGACGGCAGAGGTGAGCCATCGGCCACTTCCCACACCGAAGCGGACAGACCTTCGCGGTCGAGCGCGTCCTCCAGCAGGCTGTCGAAGTTGGTGGTGAGGTAGAGGTTGATGCCGAGGACGGGACTTAGGAATGCGAGATAGCGCTGCGCGAGGCCGGGCCGGCGGTTTTCGACCAATCTTTGGAACAGGCCATCGACGAGGTCGGGGTCCGAACGGGTCAGCCGAGCTAGAAGGCTCTGCCAGTGATCGCCCCTAAAGCCCCACTCAGCGAGGTTCGGCTCCTGATTACAGGCAGTCCGATGGAGTTCTTTGATTTTATTGATGAAACCGCTGTCGCGCTGGCCGAGGTCGTCAAGCACCGACTCGTCGACCAGGAGATCGAGGCGACGGGGGACTGGGATCTCCGTCTTACGGGTCTCGAGCCAGACCCACAGATCCGAGACAAGCTGGTTGGGGTCGGGCCACCCGAAGTCGTGCAGGAACTCCCAGGGGCGCTCGGAGTAGTGGGAGCGCTCAGATCCGTGGGAAAGACTTGCCGGCGGCGGTGCGACCGTGGATCTGAAGGCTGATTCGTTGATGTACGCCTTTGTCAGCGCTAGGTAGCGAGTGACGCCTGACAAGGGAGGGATCCCAGCGTCCACCGAGATCCCCGTGCCCAAGAGAGGAACGATGGGCCGTCCACGTCCCACCCGCCTGATGAGCCAGTCCTGAACATCCCTCGACGAGGCTACCGGACCCGCAGGCAGTTTCCGCATGTCTTGGTTCTTTCGAAATAACAGATCAAGTGGTCGGAAGTCTATCAGGCCCGGAAGTGAAGAGGGCACCGGCCGCAAGCCGCCGGCGCGCAAGCGGAGCCCGGTGTACGTCTTCTTCGACAACGACCAGCAGGCGCGCGCGCTGCGCGACGCCGAGCGGCTGGTCACCGTCAACCCCGACACCGACGTCGAGGACGTGATGCGCCGCATGCAGGAGTGGTCCCAGTTCGACGACCTGGCGGCGGGCGGCGGCCTGGTGGCGGTGGTGACGCGGCTGTGGAGCCAGGTCTACGCTCGCCTCGCCGCGCCGGTGCCGCCCGGCCCGTGCGCGCCGGGTGGCGGCCACCTGTGCCTCGGCGGCGCGGCCGGCGACCGCTTCCGCGTTGACGCCGCCTTCCTCTACCCGTACGCCGGCGACCGCCCCGGCCGCGGCAAGGCGGCGCCGCTGACCGCCGACACCGGAGCCTTCTGGTACTTCGCCCCGGGCAACCTCGAGCTGCTGGTCAAGGTGCTCGACGGCCGGCCGGTCAACGGCCACGCCTGGGTGCTGTGGGCGTCGGCGACCGACGTCGCCTTCGAGCTCGAGGACGCGGCCACCGGCGTCGTCCGCCGCTACGTCAACGCCCCGTACCACATGGGCGGCGGCGCCGACACCACGGCGTTCTCCTGAGCGATGGCGAAGGCGATTGCGGTCCTACCGCGGCAATCCCGTTCCGGTCCTACCCGCCGCCCTCCGCCACCGGCCGCGCTCGCCACCCCTTCAATCCATCAGCGCGGGGAAGGTTTTTCCGCCGCCTTGCCCTCCTCCGCGTAGCGCTCGCGCAGGTGCACCGGCTGGGGGCGGCGCAGGCGCAGGTTGAGGGCCTCGACGAACACCGAGAAGCCCATCGCGAAGTAGATGTAGCCCTTGGGGATGTGCTGGTCGAGCGACTCGGCGACCAGCGACATGCCGATCAGCAGCAGGAAGCTCAGGGCGAGGATCTTGACCGTCGGGTGGGCCTCGACAAAGCGCGAGATGGGGCCCGCGGCGAGCATCATGACGCCGACGGCGACGACCACCGCGACGATCATCACCCACACTTCGTCGACCATGCCGACGGCGGTGATCACCGAGTCGAGCGAGAAGACCATGTCGAGCAGCATGATCTGCACGATCACCGACGCGAAGGAGGCCGCCACCTTGCGCGATGCGTGGCCCTCCTCGCCCTCGAGCTTGTCGTGGATCTCCCAGGTGGCCTTGGCGAGCAGGAAGAGGCCGCCGAGGAGGAGGATCAGGTCACGGCCGGAGATCTCCTGGCCGAACACTGTGAACAGCGGCGCGGTGAGGCGGATGATCCAGGCGATCGACAGCAGCAGCAGGATGCGCATCACCATCGCCGCCCCCAGCCCGACGCGCCGCGCCGCCGACTGGCGCTCCCGCGGCAGCTTGCCGCTGAGGATCGAGATGAAGATGATGTTGTCGATGCCGAGGACGATCTCCAGGGCGGTGAGGGTGAGCAGCGCGATCCAGATCTCGGGGTCGGTGAGCCATTCCATGACGGCGCATTATGCCAGGGAAGGCGGGGGCTCCGCCGCTCAGCCGCCGCACAGCGACGCCGTCTTCGCCGCGTCGCGCAGGGTGCCTTCCAGGTAGTAGAGGAGCCCGCGGCGGGCGAAGTCCCGCTCCGGCTCCGCCACCAGGTCGCCGGCGGCCGCCAGCCAGGCGTCGGCGCAGTCGGCGGCGGCGCCCTCGCCGGTGGCGCAGGCCAGCAGGCCGTCGAAGGCGGCGCGGTAGCGGGTGAACGCCGCGCGGTCCATCGGCGCGCCGTGGCCCGGCACCAGCAGCGCGAAGTCGGCCTCCGCCAGCCGTCCGAGCGCCGCCTGCCAGCCGCGCGGGCAGGCGGTGTCGAAGAACGGGAAGGGGAGGGTGACGAGGTCGCCGGCCGCGAGCACGCGGCTCCGCGGGTCGAGCAGCCAGATGTCGCCGGCGGTCGCCGCCGGCCCCGCGAGGTGGAGCTCCAGGCGGCGGCCGGCGAGGCGGCGCGCGCCGGAGGCGGCCACCACCTCGTCCGGCGCCAGCTTCGGCCCGGCCTCGATCAGCGCCAGCTCGGCGCGCAGGCGGGCGGCTTCCTCGCCCTCGTCCTTGGCGACGGCCCCCTCGAGGTAGGCGCGGTAGTCGGCGAGGAAGCCGCCCAGCGCCCCCTCGATGGCGTCGCTGGCGAGGACGTGCACCTCGGGGTGCTCGCGGCGCAGCAACAGGTTGCCGCCGACGTGGTCGAGGTGCCAGTGGGTGTTGACCACCACCCGCGGTGGCCTGCCGAGCGAGGCGGCGAGGTCGAGCAGCGCCCGCGTGTGCGCGGCGTGGCGCCCTGTGTCGACGATCACCAGCCCTTCCGGCGCGGTGAAGACGACGCTGTTGCCGTCCGGCTGGCGGCCCTCGACGAAGGCGCCGCGCAGCAGGTGGACGCCGGGGGCGATCTCGATGGCGGCGGCCTGGGGTTCGGAGGCCGGCGGCTCGGCGGCGGGCGCCGGAGCGGCGATCGCGGTGGACATTAGGGCGGCGAGCAGCAGGAGGCGGTGGGCGGATGCGGACATGAGGCGGCTCCTCGCGGGCGCGGCGCGCGGCCGGAAGCGGCGGCGCACGGTCCAGTTCCGTCCGCTGGATACGCAGCGCCGGCCACCGGGTTCCCGAGCAGGACCGGGTTCCCGCGGTAGACTTCGGTCCATGCCCCGCATCCTCCTGGCGGCGGCGGTGCTCCTCTGCGCCGCCTGCGCCGCGCCGTCCGCTCCCGCGCCCTCCACGGCGTATTCGCCACCGGCCGCCGCGCCGCCCCTCGCCGATGCCACCGTGATCGACCTCACGCACGCCTTCGGCGAGGACACGATCTACTGGCCCACCGATACCGAGGGCTTCGTGCTGGAGACGGTGTCGCAGGGCATGACCGATGCCGGCTTCTGGTACGAGGCGCACCGCTTCCGCGCCGCCGAGCACGGCGGCACCCACCTCGACGCGCCGGTGCACTTCGCGGCCGGGAAGTGGGCGGCGGACGAGATCCCGGTCGAGCGGCTGGTCGGGCCCGGCGTGGTGGTCGACGTGGGCGCGGCGGCGGCGGCCGACGCCGACTACCAGGTCACCGTCGGCGACCTCGAGCGCTGGGAGGCGGCGCACGGGCGGCTGCCGGACGGCGCCATCCTGCTGCTGCGCACCGGCTTCGGCGCCCACTGGCCGGACCGCGCCGCTTACCTCGGCACCGACCGCCGCGGCCCGGAGGCGGTGGCCGAGCTGCAATTCCCCGGCCTCCATCCGGACGCCGCCCGCTGGCTGGTCGAGGAGCGGTCGATCAACGCCGTCGGCCTCGACACGCCGTCGATCGACCGCGGCCAGTCGACGCTGTTCGAGAGCCACCGCATCCTCTTCGCGGCCAACGTGCCGGCGTTCGAGAACGTCGCCCACCTCGACCGCCTGCCGCCGGCGGGCTTCACGGTGATCGCCCTGCCGATGAAGATCCGCGGCGGCAGCGGCGGCCCGCTGCGCATCATCGCGGTGCTGGAGTAGCCACCGCCTCGACGAGCTCCACGCAGTAGCGGTCCCGCCCCGTCCGCTTCGCCTCGTAGAGGGCGCGGTCGGCGGCGGTCATCAGGGCCTCGGCGTCCTCCGGGCAGGGCGTGCCGGCGGGCGGGGCGGCGACGCCGGCGCTGGCGCGCACCGCCAGGCCGGGGGCGCCGGGCACCTCCAGGGTGCGGATCGTCGCCAGAAGGCGCTCGGCCACGATGCAGGCCTCGTCGGCGCCGGCTTCCGGCAGCAGGACGCTGAACTCCTCGCCGCCGTAGCGGGCCACCGTGTCCGGCCCGCGTACGCCGCGGCGCAGGCGCTCGGCGACCGCGGTCAGCACCTGGTCGCCCACCGCGTGGCCGTGGCGGTCGTTGATCGCCTTGAAGTGGTCGATGTCGAGCATCAGCACCGCCAGCGGCCGCTGGTGGCGGTGGCAGCGCTCGAGCTCGCGGGCGAGGTGGCTGTCCCACTGGCGGCGGTTGAAGACGCCGGTCAGCGGGTCGCGCACCACCAGCTCGCGCAGCCGCGCGTTGGCGTCCTCCAGCTCGTCGCGCAGCTTCTTCAAGTTGCGGTGCACGCGCACGCGGGCCAGCAGCTCGGCGTCGTGGAAGGGCTTGACCAGGTAGTCCGCGGCGCCGGCCTCCAGCGCCCGCACCTTCTGGTCGACGGCCTCCTGGCCGGTGAGCACGATGACCGGCACGGCGCACAGCTCCGGGTCCTCGACGAGGTGCGCCAGCAGGCCGAAGCCGTCGATCTCGGGCATCATCAGGTCGCACAGCACGAGGTCGACGCGCGGCGGCTGGTCGCC
>CAZLBJ010000008.1:0-6005 GCA_964557755.1 uncultured Thermoanaerobaculia bacterium | reverse complement strand
AGCCGCCCGCCGCCGCCGAGCTCGGCCGCCAGCGCCTCGGTCGCCACCGCGTCGAGCGACGAGCCCACCGGGCGCGGCCCGGCGCCGCCGGCGGCGATCAGAAAGGCGGTGCCGGCGCCGCTGGTGCGTTGCACCTCGAGCGCCAGCACCTCGTCGAGGTCGAGGCCGACCAGCACGTAGCCCAGCAGATCGAACTCCGGCGCCACCCACTTGACGGCGGCGTGGGCGAGGCGGCCGTCGCCGCGCGGCCAGACGCCGGCCGCCGCCCCCTCCTCGAGGGCGCGGGCGACCAGCGCCTGCGAGCCGAGGCCGACGCCCACCAGGTCGGGCCGGTCGCTCGCCGCGACGATCCGCCCGCCGGGGTCGAGCACCAGGGCGAAGTCGTACCCCAGCTCGTCGCGGCGCTGCAGCAGCAGGTCGGTGAGGGCCTCGGCGGCCTCCGCGCCGCCGTCCTCGCCGCCGGCGCCGGCCCGGGTGCCGCGCAGCACCGTGCGCAGCGCCGCCTCGCCGGCGAGCAGGCGGCCGGCGAGGCCGAGGCGGGCGTAGCGGTCGGCCTGCTCGGCGGTGAAGGCCACCCAGCCGCGGGAGACGGTCTCCGCCGCCGGCCGCGGCGGCTCGGCGCCGGCCGCCAGCAGCCGCACCGCCGCCGCCGCGCCGGCGGCCACCGCCACCGCCAGCAGGCAGACGAGGAAGATCTTCAGCGCGAGGCGCAACGTCCCCGCCGCGGGTGAGCTCTCGGCCATGGCGCTCCTCCGAACCCGCACCACGGCCCCCGGCGGCGCCTGGCCCCGGGACGGCCGCGCGCGGCCCTCCAGACGAAGTGGATTCCCGGCGCCATGCTAGCAGCATGCGCCGCCCGCTCCGCGGCCCGGGTGTAGACTTTTCGTTCTGATGAGGGTGTTTTGGCGGTGGGGCCGGTACGGGACGGCGGCGCTGGCGGTGCTGGCGGCGGCCGCAGGCGCGTACGGCGCGGAGCTGGCGAGGCCGGAGGTGCGGGTGGACGGCAACCTGGCGCGCGTCGACCTGGCGCTCGACGGCGCCTTCACCGAGGAGTTCGTGGCGCAGCTCGAGAGCGGCCTGCCGAGCGGCTTCGTCTACGACCTCGAGCTCGACCGCGATCGCCAGTGGTTCGACAAGAATCTGGCCACGAGCCAGCTGCAGGTGGTGGCGATGTACGACGCCGCCACCCGCGGCTACCTGGTCAACTACAAGCTGGACGGCAAGCTGGTGGAGAGCCGCATGGTGCGCGAGGTGGCCGACGTCGAGCGGGCGATGACGCGCATCGACGACCTGCCGGCCTTCCACCTCGACGCCTACCCGCGCTCGTGGCGCCTGCTGGTGCGCGCCCGCGCCGCCGTCGGCTCGCGCACGGTGCTCTTCTTCTTCCCGGCGCGCGCCATCACCGACTGGCGCGAGTCGAGCAAGTTCCGCAGTCTCAACCCGCTGCCGGACGGCGGCTGAGCCCCCCTCCCCGCGACCATGTCGCTGCGCGAGCGCATCCGCCGCCACTCCCGCGACAACCGGCTGATCGTCGCCGTCCTGCTCGGCCTGCTGGTGGTGCTGGCGGCGGTGTTCTTCGTCATCCTGCGCAGCCGCGACCTGCCCTCGCACCTGGTCACCGACCGGCTGCTGCTGTTCGTGCTGTTCTACGTCAACGGCATCCTCATCCTCACCATCCTCTTCGTCCTGCTGCGCAACGTCTACAAGCTGCTGGTCGAGCGCCACAACCGCATCCTCGGCTCGAAGTTCAAGTTCAAGCTGGTGGCCTCCTTCGTCGGCCTGTCGCTGATCCCGGTGCTGCTGCTGTTCTTCATCGCCACCGAGCTGTTCCAGGGCACCATGGACCGCTGGTTCTCGACCCAGGTGCGCGAGGTGCGCGAGCAGGGCAGCGCGGTGGCCGAAGCCTTCAGCGACCAGGTGGAGTCGACGGCGCTGCGCGACGCCGAGCAGGTGCGACGCGCCATCGCCGACCTCGACCTCGGCGATCCGGCGGCCAAGCCGGAGCTGGCGCGGCGGCTCGGCGAGCTGCTGGCGCAGCTCGACCTCGACCTGCTGGCGGTGTACGACGGGCGCGACTTCGTGCAGGCGACGCTCGACCCGCGGGCCGGCATCACCGACCTTCCGGAGGCGCCGCGCGAGCTGCTCGCCGAAGCGCAGCGCGACGGGCGGGCGGTGCGCACGATCGAGCCCGCCGGCGTGCCGGGGCCGCTGGTGCTGGCGGCCGCCGGCCCGCCGCGGCCGGCCGGCGGCGAGGCCGGCGGCGTGAACGGCGGCGCCGCGGAGGACCCGTGGGCGCCGCCCGCCGCCGCCTTGGACTCGGCGCCCTCCACCGGCGTCGTGGTCGCCGCCGGCGTCCTGCTCGACCCCGAGCTCGCCGGCCGCATCCGCGACCTGCGCCAGGCCTACCTCGCCTACCGCCAGGTCGAGGTGCAGCGCGACAACCTCGCCGCCAGCCACCTGCTGACCTTCCTGATGGTCACCCTGCTCATCCTGCTCGCCTCGTCGTGGACCGGCCTCTACCTCGCCCGCCGCGTCACCGTGCCGATCCAGGCGCTGGCCGCCGGCACGCGGCGCATCAGCCTCGGCGACCTCGACCACCAGGTGGAGGCCGACGCCGACGACGAGCTCGGCGTGCTGGTCGAGTCGTTCAACCGCATGACGCGCGAGCTCAAGCGCAACAAGGAGGTGATCGAGCGCTCGAACGAGGAGCTGACCGCCGCCAACCGAGACCTCGCCGAGGAGCGCTCGCTGATCGCCGCGGTGCTCGACAACGTCGCCGCCGGCGTCATCTCGATCGACCCAGAGGGGCGCATCCTGACCTGCAACGACGCGGCGCTCGCCATCCTCCACCAGCGCGCCGGCGACGTGCTGGGGCGGCCGGCCGCCGAGGCCTGGGCCGACCCCGAGCGCGCCCGCCTCGCCGCCCTGGTGCAGGAGACGGGCGGCTCGGTGGCCGAGGGCGGCGACGGCGAGGCGGCCGCGGCGGGCCCCATGGCGGGGCCGGTCGCGGCACGCCAGCGGCTGAGCCGCGAGGTCCACCTGCGGCTGGGCGGCGAGTGGAAGGTGCTGGAGGTCAAGGTGACGCCGCTCGAGCCGCGCGACGGCGGCGGCGGCCCCGCGGAGGCCGGGACCGGCCCCGAGGACGGCGGGCGCGTGCTGGTGCTCGAGGACCTCACCGAGCTGATCAAGGCGCAGCAGCTCGCCGCCTGGAGCGAGGCGGCGCGGCGCATCGCCCACGAGATCAAGAACCCGCTGACGCCGATCAAGCTCTCCGCCGAGCGCGTGCTCAAGCGCTACCGCGAGGGCGACCCCAACCTCGGCGCGGCGCTCGAGGAGGGCGTCGAGACGATCGGCCGCGAGGTGGCGACGCTGCAGGCGATGGTCGACGAGTTCTCGCGCTACGCCCGCATGCCGCGGCCGCACCCGAGCAAGGTGGACGTCGGGCGCCTGGTCGCCGAGACGCTCGACCTCTACCGCGATCTCAAGGCCGGCGTCGAGGTCGACTCCAGGGTCGACACGAGGCTCGGCGACGTCTCGTTCGACCCCCGGCAGATCCGCCGCGCCCTGATCAACCTGATCGACAACGCCATCGAGGCCACCGAGGCGCCGGGGCGGGTGACGGTGGGCGCCCACCGCGTCGACGGCCACCTCGAGATCCACGTCGCCGACACCGGCCGCGGCATCCCCGCCGAGGCGCGCGACAAGCTGTTCCTGCCCTACTTCTCGACCAAGGGGCGCGGCACCGGCCTCGGCCTCGCCATCGTCCACCGCATCGTCACCGACCACCACGGCCGCATCCGGGTGGAGGACAACCAGCCGCGCGGCACCGTCTTCACCCTCGAGCTGCCGCTGCGCTGACCCTGGCCATATCGAGGATTACCGATATGTGACTCGGTGTGTTAGCTTACTCAGGTCTTCCTCTTGTCGGTCTGCGTCCGTGAACAGGTCTCCCGCGGGAGCCCACAGAACGACTTCATCCACCCGGAGGTATCGAAGCATGAAGAACCGCAGCATCACCCTCGTCCTCGCCGCCGCCCTGCTGCTGGCCGCCCCGGCCGCCCAGGCCGACCTCGCCTGGCTGCAGGAGGCCGGCGACGCCGCCAACGCCGCCCTCGCCGCCGCCGGCTCCGACCTCCGCGTTGGCTACGCCGAAACGCTCACTGCCGACGGGCAGGGCCAGACCCTGTTCTTCGCCAACGTCGGCAACAAGCAGCTGGCCTCCGACTGGGTGCCCTTCGATCCGCGGCGTACCTGGAACAACACCGCCGGCATCACCTACCTGGTCGACCAGAGCGACGGCGCCACCGCCAGCGGCCTGACCAACGCCCAGACCGAGAGCGCCATCGACAGCGCCATGCAGACCTGGGACTTCGCCACCAACTGCTCGGACACGCCGATGTTCAAGGTCGCCGACCCCGGCGTCGACCCCGACCAGATCGACTTCCTGGCTGGCTTCGGGCCGCCGCCCGGCCCGGGCTGGCCCTTCGCCGACGTCACCCACGGCGGCTGGACGGCGGCCTTCGCGCCGCCGACCCTCGGCGTCACCTTCACCTTCATCTGGACGGTGGGCGGCGTGCCGACCGACATCGACAACAATGGCAAGACGGACACCGCGATCCGCGAGATCTACTACTCCGACAACTTCGTCTGGAACGTCAATGGCGGCCACATCGACGTCGAGACGGTGGCCCTCCACGAGGCCGGCCACGGCCTCTCCCAGGGCCACTTCGGGACCCTCTTCCAGACCAACGCCAACGGCAAGTTCCACTTCGCGCCGCTGGCGGTGATGAACGCCGGCTACACCCAGGTGCAGCGGAACCTCAGGCCCACCGACCTGGCGGGCCACTGCTCGATCTGGGGCGGCTGGCCGAACAACTGAGCGTGACGTGAGATCGGCCCGGCGACGGGCCGCGACGGCGGCGGGGGTGCTCCCTTCGCCGCCGTTTCTTTTCCGGGGCCTGCGTCCCTGAGGTAGCCTGGCCGCCATGGCGCCCCCCTCCCGCCTGCGCTTCGAGGGCTTCACCTTCGATCCGGCGACCGGCGAGCTGCACGGCCCCGACGGCGACCGGCGCCTGCAACCGCAGCCGGCCGCCGTCCTGGCGCTGCTCGCGTCGTGCCGCGGCGAGCTGGTCAGCCGCGAGGAGATCCGGCGCGCGGTGTGGCCGGACACCGCGGTCGAGGCCGACGAGGGCATCAACTTCTGCATCCGCCAGGTGCGCGCCGCGCTCGGCGAGAGCGCCGGCCGGCCGCGCTTCGTCGAGACGCTGCCGAAGCGGGGCTACCGCTTCCTGGTGCCGGTCGAGCCGGTGCCCGACGAGGCGGTGCCCGACGAGGCGCCGGCGGCGGCAGGGCGGGGCCGCCGGATCGCCGTGGCGGCGGCGGTGGCGGCGCTCCTCGGGCTGCTGGCGCTGGCCGTCGCCGTGCGCTACGCCCCCCGCGCCGCCGCGCCGCCGCCCCTGCGCGTGGTGCTGCTGCCCCTCGCCGACCCCGACCCCGACGCCGCCGCGCTCGCCTCCTTCAACCGCGCCCTCGGCGAGGCGCTGGTCGTCGAGCTCACCGCCGCCGGTGGCGAGCGCTTCGCGGTGATCGGCCCGGCGACCACGGCGCCGTATGTCGCGCGAGGGCGCACGCCGGCGGAGATCGGCGCCGCCCTGGACGCCGACTTCGTGCTCTCCGGCGGCGCCCGCGCCGCCGAGTCGGTCGTCTTCCTGCAGGTCGTCCGCCGCAGCGACGGCGCCCACGTCTTCGCGGAGCGCTTCCCGCTCGACGGCCGCAGCGCCGAGGCGCTGGCGGCGGAGGCGGCGCCGGCCGCGGAGGCGGCGCTGCACGAAGCGGCCGCCGAGGAACGCCGCTAGTCGACGCGCTCGGCGCGCAGGGTGACCCCGCCGTCGCGCAGCGTCAGGGAGGTGCCCCGGCCCGCGGCGGGCCGGAAGCGGATGCGCACCGCGGGCACGCCGGCCGGATGGAGCTCGCGGGCGGCGACGGGGAAGAGGTTGCGCTCCGCG
>CAZLBJ010000007.1:0-6742 GCA_964557755.1 uncultured Thermoanaerobaculia bacterium | reverse complement strand
CGCGAAGTACGCGACGCGAAGGCTGATCCCCGTCTACTGCCCAGGAACCCCCCTGCTTCGCCGTTCCGAGGGAAAGAGGATTTTGGAGAGTTCCGTATGAAGACTTTCAGCCCCACTCCGGCCGATGCCGATCGCCGCTGGCACGTGGTCGACGCCGAAGGGGTGCCGCTGGGCCGCATGGCCACCCAGGTGGCGCGGCTGCTGATCGGCAAGCACAAGCCGACCTACTCGCCGCACATGGACATGGGCGACTTCGTGGTCGTGGTCAACGCCGAGAAGACCGTGCTCACCGGCCGCAAGGAAGAGCAGAAGGTCTACTACCGGCACACCGGGCGTCCCGGCAGCCTGCGCTCCGAGACGGCCGGCGAGCGCCGCCAGCGCCGTCCCCAGATGCTGGTCGAGGAAGCGGTGCGCCGCATGCTGCCGAAGAACCGCCTCGGCCGCGCCCTCTACCGCAAGCTCAAGGTCTACGCCGGCCCGGACCACCCGCACCAGGCGCAGCAGCCCGAGCCCTTCGACCTCCAGTCGGCGCTGTGAACCGCGCGCCGCACCGCGATCTGAACCAGGAGAGAGAGACGCTTTGAACGCTCAGACCCAGTACTACGGCACCGGGCGCCGCAAGACGGCCGCCGCCCGCGTGTTCCTGCGCCCCGGCTCGGGCCAGGTCGAGGTCAACGGCCGCGACATCGAGAGCTACTTCCCGAACGACATCCACAAGATGATCGTCAAGCAGCCGCTGGCGCTCACCGAGACCGGCGACAAGTTCGACCTTTTCGTCACCGTCGACGGCGGCGGCCCCTCCGGGCAGGCGGGCGCCATCCGCCACGGCATCTCGCGCGCCCTGCTGGTCTACAACGGCGAGCTGCGCGAGCGGCTCAAGGCGGCGGGTCTGCTCACCCGTGATCCGCGCAAGAAGGAGCGTAAGAAGTACGGCCAGAAGGGCGCTCGCGCACGGTTCCAGTTCAGCAAGCGGTAAGGGAGGCAAGCGTGGTCGAAGTCACCATGAAGGAGCTGCTCGAGGCGGGCGTCCACTTCGGGCACCAGACGCGGCGCTGGAACCCGAAGATGAAGCGCTACATCTTCGGCAAGCGCAACGGTATCTACATCGTCGACCTGCAGAAGACGGTGAAGCTGTTCGCCGAGGCGGCCGAGTTCGTCGCCGAGCTGGCGGAGGCGGGCAAGCGCATCCTGTTCGTCGGCACCAAGCGGCAGGCGCAGGAGGTGATCGCCGAGGAGGCGGCGCGCGCCGGCGAGTTCTACGTCACCAACCGCTGGCTGGGCGGCACGCTCACCAACTTCGTCACCCTGCGCGGCTCGATCAAGCGCATGCAGGAGATCGAGGAACGGCTGGCCGAGGAGGACTCCGGCATGACCAAGAAGGAGATCCTCCGCCTCGAGCGCGAGTACAGCCGCATGCAGCAGAACCTGGGCGGCATCCGCGAGATGGAGGAGCTGCCCGACGCGTTGTTCGTCGTCGACCCGAAGAAGGAGTCGATCGCCGTCGCCGAGGCCAACAAGCTCGGCATCCCGGTGATCGCCATCGTCGACACCAACTGCGACCCGGAGCTGGTGGACTACGTGATTCCCGGCAACGACGACGCCATCCGCTCGATCCGCCTGTTCTCCTCGAAGGTCGCCGACGCCTATCTCCAGGGCTCCAAGCAGCTCGAGCAGGAGATGATGGTGGAGACCGAGGGCGCCGGCGCCGCCGAGACCGAGAGCGCCGGCGAGCCCGCCGCGGCCGAGGCCGCTTCCGGCGAGGAGGCCGAGGCCGCCGCCCAGTGACGGCGGCGCCCTCCGGCGCCCCGCCGCTCCAGACGTAGCGCGCCGCCGCGGCCGTCCCGGCCGCCGGCGGCACCCGGAAAAGGCCAGCCGCCAGCCTGGCCTTTTTCCTTGTCTGCACGAGATTCTCAACGGGAGACCCCACGATGCAAGTCACCGCCCAGATGGTCAAGGAGCTCCGCGAGCGCACCGGCGCGGGGATGATGGACTGCAAGAACGCCCTGGTCGAGACCGGCGGCGACATGGACAAGGCGATCGAGCACCTGCGCACCAAGGGCCTCGCCTCCGCCGCCAAGAAGGCGGGCCGCAGCACCACCGAGGGCGCGGTCGGCTCCTACATCCACGCCGGCGGCAAGATCGGCGTCCTCGTCGAGGTCAACTGCGAGACCGACTTCGTGGCCCGCACCGACGACTTCCAGGAGCTGGTGCGCGACATCGCGATGCACGTCGCCGCCTCCGACCCGCGCTTCCTCGAGCGCAGCGAGGTGACCACCGGCGACCTCGAGGCCGAGAAGCGGATCTACCGCCAGCAGGCGCTCGACGAGGGCAAGCCGGAGAAGATCGTCGACCGCATCGTCGAGGGCAAGATGGACAAGTACTACAGCCAGACCGTCCTCCTCGAGCAGCCGTTCGTCAAGGACCCGGACAAGACGGTGGCGCAGATGATCGCCGAGAAGGTGGCCAAGATCGGCGAGAACATCCAGGTGCGCCGCTTCACCCGCTACCTGCTGGGCGAGGGGCTGGAGAAGAAGCAGAGCGACTTCGCCGAGGAGGTCCGCCAGGCCTCCGGCGTCTGACGGCCCGGCAGGCGGCCGCGGCGGGCGGCCGGCGGTGTAGCATAGGGCGGTGGCCTCGGGGTCACCGCCCTTTTTCGTACCGGCCGGGCGCGCGGCCTGCATGGACGGCAGGCGGCCGCCGGCCCCACGACGACGATCTCGCACCCATGCCACCGACACCGAGAGGCCCGATGCCCCACGAGCAGCCGTCCCCCGCCCGCCCCGAGCCGCAGACCGAGACCCCGTCCACGCCGCGTTCCGCCGCCTCCGGCCCCCAGCCGGTGCCCGCCGCGGCGGCCCGGCCCGAGTCCAGCCTCGCCTACCGGCGCGTCCTGCTCAAGCTCTCCGGCGAGGCGCTGATGGGCCGCAAGGCGTTCGGCATCGACGAGGAGGTGGTGGCGCAGATCGCCGACGAGCTGGCCGAGGTCCACGCCCTCGGCCTCGAGCTGGCCATCGTCATCGGCGGCGGCAACATCATCCGCGGCCTCGCCGCCAGCCACCGCGGCATCGACCGCGTGACCGGCGACTACATGGGAATGCTGGGCACCCTGATCAACGCCCTGGCGCTGCAGGACGCGCTCGAGAAGCGGGGGGTGACGACGCGCGTGCAGACCGCCATCGAGATGCGCGAGGTGGCCGAGCCCTTCATCCGCCGCCGCGCCCTGCGCCACCTCGAGAAGAGGCGGGTGGTGATCTTCGGCGCCGGCACCGGCAACCCCTTCTTCACCACCGACAGCGCCGCCGCTCTGCGCGCCAACGAGATCCACGCCGACGTGCTGCTCAAGGCCACCAAGGTGGAGGGCATCTTCGACTCCGACCCCGAGCAGAACCCGGACGCCCAGCTGCTCGCCGAGCTCACCTACCAGGAGGTGCTGGAGCGCGACCTGCGGGTGATGGACACGGCGGCGATCTCCCTGTGCCGCGACAACGGCATCCCGATCCAGGTGTTCAACCTCTTCGAGCAGGGCAACATCCGGCGCGTCGCCACCGGCGAGCGGGTGGGCTCGGTGGTGCGCGAGCCGGCCGATTGACACCCCGCGCGGCGGCGGGGGAAGATCCGGCGGACCCGAACGAGCGTGCACGGCCTCGGCGGCGAGGCCCAGGAAGGAGGCTGCGATGAAAGAGGTGTTCCGCGAAACGGAAATGGGGATGAAGGCGGCGGTGGACCACTTCCACCTGGAGCTCAGGGTGCTGCGCACCGGCCGCGCTTCGCTGACCATGCTGGACGGCATCATGGTCGAGTACTACGGCACCCCGACGCCGCTCAACCAGCTCGCCAACCTGTCGGTGCCGGACGCGACGATGATCGTCGCCCAGCCCTACGACCCGTCGCAGATCCAGGCCATCGAGCGGGCGATCCGCTCCTCCGACCTCGGCTTGAACCCGTCGAACGACGGCAAGCTGATCCGCATTCCGGTGCCGCCGCTGACCGAGGAGCGCCGCAAGGAGTTCGTCAAGAAGGCCCACGACCTCGCCGAGCACGCCCGCAACGCCGTCCGCATCGCCCGCCGCGAGGGCAACGAGGCGCTGAAGCGGAAGGAGAGGGACAAGGAGATCTCGCAGGACGACGAGCACCGCGGCCTCGACGAGATCCAGAAGCTCCACGACCACTACATCGGCGAGGTCAACAGGTCCCTGGCGACGAAGGAAGAGCAGATCATGGCGGTGTAGCCCGTCCCGGGCCGCCGCCGGAGCGCCATGCGGATCTACGGCTACCACCCGGTGCGCGAGGCGCTGCGCCACCGCCCGCACGAGGTGGAAAGGGTGCTGCTGGCGCGCGGCCGGGATGACGGCCGGCGGCGCGAGATCGAGTCGCTGAGCCGGCGGCACCAGGTGGCGCTGGCGGAGGTGGGGGAGGCCGACCTCGACCGCTGGAGCGGCCAGGGCGCGGCGGTGCACAACGGCTTCGCGGCCGAGCTGCGGGAGGCGGCTTCGGGGGAGGCCGAGGAGGCCGGCGCCGGCGCGCGGTGCGACGAGGACCTGGTGGTGCTCGTCGAGGACGTCCAGGACCCGCGCAACCTGGGGGCGCTGATGCGCGTCTGCGAGGGCGCCGGCGTCGGGCGCCTGCTGATTCGCGACCGCGGCTCGGCGCCGGTGTCGCCGGTGGCGGTGAAGGCCTCGGCCGGGGCGTCGGAGTGGCTGCCCACCGAGCGCATCGTCAACAGCGCGCAGGCCATCGAGGCGCTGAAGAAGGACGGCTTCTGGGTCTACGGCGTGGCGCCCGGCGGCGAGCCGGCGTGGGAGATCGACCTCACGGGGAAGGTGGCGTTCGCGCTCGGCGGCGAGGAGAAGGGCCTGCGCCCGCGCACCGAGTCGCTGTGCGACCGCCTGGTCGGCCTGCCGATGCGCGGCCGCGTCGAATCGCTGAACCTGGCGACGGCGGCGGCGGCGGTGCTCTACGAGGCGGTGCGCCAGCGCACGGGCCAGCGGTGAAGGGGCGGCGGATGGGTTGCGGCTCCGGGCCTCAGGGATTACACTAGCGACCCTTCGCGGGCCGCCCGGCCGGCATAGCTCAGAGGTAGAGCAACGGTTTTGTAAACCGTAGGTCGTCGGTTCGACTCCGACTGCCGGCTCCAGCCGCCGGCTTCCGGACGGGCCGCCGCGGAGCGGGAATTCGCCGCGCCGCGGCTGCGATAAGCTCTTTGGACGTGTGGAGGTGTGGCCGAGTGGACAAAGGCAGCAGACTGTAAATCTGCCGGGCAACGCCCTACGGTGGTTCGAATCCATCCACCTCCACCAACTCATCCCTTCCGGGATGAGCGGCCAGGCCAGTGAGCGGGAGTAACTCAGTGGTAGAGTCTCGGCCTTCCAAGCCGTTGGTCGCGGGTTCGATTCCCGTCTCCCGCTCCATCCATCAGCAGTAGAAATCCCCCATAAAACCTCAACAGTTTCAGCGGTTTTCGGCGCCTCCCGCAGGTGCGCTGCCTGTCGCTACCTGTCCTTGCAGATCCCTCCTTTTCGCGCTACGTTGCTGACCAGGTTGCTGACCACCCTGGCGCCGTTCCGGAGCGCCGCTGGTCAGCAACGTGGTCAGCAACGAGACAGGGGGAGCCGATGCCGCGCCACGCCGAGAAGCTGACGAAACGGAGCCTGGACGCCTTGCGCAGGGACGCCGAGGCCGATGCCTCCTTGACCACATACCTGGCGGACGCCGGCCAGCCCGGCCTCATCGCCTGGGCTCGCCGCGGCCGCGTGCGGTTCGTCTTCGAGTACACGCCGCCGACCGGCGGCCGCCGCCGGCGGATGCAGATCGACGACTACGGGGCGATCACCCTGGACCAGGCGCGCGACGTCGCACAGGATCTGCGGGGGAAGGTGGCGAAGCGGGTGGACCCGCAGGAGGAGCGCGCGGAGGAGCAGCGCCGGGGCATCCGTCTCGCCGAGGCCGTCGAGGGCTACCTGGCCGACTTCCTCGAGCGCGCCGAGACGGGCGCCAGGCGGGGAAAGCGGAGCGGCTACGCCTCCGCCCGGCGCCGCCTCGAACGGAACGTCGTTCCCGTGCTCGGCTCCCTCCGCGTTCTCGACGTGACCGCCGACCACGTGCGCCGGCTGCACCGGTCTATGAGCGCGACGCCGGTCGAGGCCAACCGCACCCTCACCGCCCTGTCGGCCGTCTTCGGCTGGGCGGACCGCGCCGAGCTCGTCCCGGCCGGCACCAACCTCACGCGCTACGTCGAGCGGTTCGCCGAGAATGGCACCCGCCGGGCGTTCACCGCCGACGAGCTGGCCGCCCTGGGCGCGGCGCTGAGGGCGGCCGAGGAGCGTCGCGAAATCCACCCCTCCGCGGTCCTGGCCATCCGGCTGCTGGCGCTCACCGGAATGCGGCGCGCCGAGATCTTGGGCCACACCATGCGCGACCGGCGAGGTGATCGCGAGGGCCTGCGCTGGGGCGACGTCGACCTCGACGCCGGCACCGTCACCCTGCAGGACTCGAAGACGGGACGGCAGACGCGGGTCATCGGTGCTGCCGCGGTGGACCTGCTACGCGCTGCCAAGCCAAAGGATGCCGCGGCTGCCGATCCCGTGTGCCCCGGCACCGTCCAGGGCCAACCCTTCATCGGCATCGACAAGGCCCGCAAGCGCCTCTGGAAGGCCGCCGGCTTGCACGGCGTCGACCTCCACTCCCTCCGCCACACCTTCGCCTCGATCGGCGCCCACGTCGAAGGCGGCCGCTACGTCGGCAT
>CAZLBJ010000006.1:0-16092 GCA_964557755.1 uncultured Thermoanaerobaculia bacterium | reverse complement strand
GCGCCGGCGTGCCGGTGCTGATCGGCACTGTGGTGTCGAACGAACGCGACCGCAAGCCGTTCGTCTCCGGCCACGCGCCGGGTGCGGACGCCGCCGCCTGGCAGCGGCGCTTCAACGCCGCGGCGGCGGCCTTCCGGGCCGGCGATGCCGAAGCGGCGCTCGCCGAGCTCGACGCCGCGATCGCCCTCGACGACCTGCACGCAGACGCCCACTTCGCCCGCGGCCGGGTGCTCGAGGCGCTCGGCCGCCACGCCGGGGCGCGCGGGGCGTACCTGGCCGCCAAGGACCGCGACGAGCTGCGCTTCCGCGCCCCCGAGGCGATCAACGCGGTGCTGCGCGACGTGGCGGCGGAGCAGGGTGCCCACGTCGTCGAGGTGCAGCGGGCCTTCCGCCGCGCCTCGCCGCACGGCATCGTCGGCGCCGAGCTGATGCTCGAGCACCTGCACCCGAACCTCGACGGCTACTTCGCGATGGCCGACGCCTTCTACCGGGCGTTCGAGGACCAGGGCTTGATCGGCGCCTGGGAGCACCCGGTGCCTGCCGAGCAGGCGCGCCGCGAGATGCCGGTGACCGAGGTCGACCGTCTCTACGGCGAGCACCGGGTCGCCGGCCTCACCGCCGGCTGGCCGTTCACCGAGGGTGAGGGCCGCTACCGCCCGCCGCCGCCGCGCACCCCGGTCGAGCGCATCGCCGAGGCCTACCTAGAGGGCCGCCAGCCGTGGCCCGACGCCATGCGCCAGCTCCTCGACCACTACCGCGCCCGCGGCGACCTGGCCGAGGCCGCCCGCGTGGCGGTCCTCCTCGCCGAGACCTTCCCCCACCGCCCCGAGGACCAGCGCACCGCCGCCGACCTGCTGCGCGAGGCCGGCCGCCCGGACTGGACCGTCTACCAGCGCCGCGCCGGCCCACGACCGGTGCCGCCCGGAGTGCGCGGCGAGTGACCGTCGTGACGCTCGGAGACGCGGACCTCCGCTGACGCGAAGAACACGAAATCTCCACCTCCGTTCTCTCGCCGGGGCTCTCAATCCACGCTGAGCACCGCCAAAAACGCCTCCTGCGGGATGTCGACCCTCCCCACCCGCTTCAGGCGCTTCTTGCCCTCTTTCTGCTTCTCGATCAGCTTGCGCTTGCGGGTGATGTCGCCGCCGTAGCACTTGGCGGTGACGTTCTTGCCGAGGGCGCGGACGGTCTCGCGGGCGATGACGCGGTTGCCGATCGCCGCCTGGATGGCGACCTCGAACATCTGGCGCGGGATCAGCTCCTTCATCTTTTCGACCAGCGCCTTGCCGCGGTCGTAGGCCTTCGAGCGGTGGACGATCAGCGACAGGGCGTCCACCGGCTCGCCGTTGACCAGGACGTCGAGCTTGACCAGGTCGCTCTCGCGGTTGCCGGCGAGCTGGTAGTCGAACGACGCGTAGCCGCGGGAGACCGACTTCAACCGGTCGTAGAAGTCGTGGATCACCTCGGCGAGCGGGAAGTCGTACTCGATCAGCACGCGGTCGCTCGACAGGTATTCGAGCTTGACCTGCTCGCCGCGGCGGTCCTCGGCGAGGGTGAGGATGCCGCCCACGAAGTCCGCGCGGGTGAGGATGGTGGAGCGGATGTACGGCTCCTCTAGCTTGTCGATCCGCCCCGGCGGCGGCAGCTTCGACGGGCTGTCGATCTCGAAGCTCTCGCCCTCGGTGGTGTGGACGACGTTGCGCACGCCGGGCGCCGTGGTGATCAGCTCGAGGTCGAACTCGCGCTCGAGGCGCGCCTGGACGATCTCCATGTGGAGCAGCCCCAGGAAGCCGCAGCGGAAGCCGAAGCCGAGCGCCGTGGAGCTCTCCGGCTCGTAGGTGAAGGAGGCGTCGTTCAGACGCAGCTTGTCGACCGCGTCGCGCAGGTCCTCGTAGTCGTCCGCGGTCACCGGGTAGAGGCCGGCGAAGACCATCGGCTTGACCTCCTTGAAGCCGGGGAAGGCGGTCGCCGTCGGCCGCTTCGGGTGCGTCACGGTGTCGCCGATCTGCGCCTGGATGAGGTCCTTGATGCCGGCGTAGACGTAGCCCACCTCGCCGGTCGAGAGCTGCTTCACCGGCGTCGCCTTCGGTGTGAAGACGCCCACCTCGTCGGCCTCGTAGGTGCGGCCGGAGGCCATGAACAGGATCCTCTCGCCCGGCTTGAGCGTGCCGTCGATCACCCGCAGCAGGCACCCGACGCCGCGGTAGGGGTCGTACCAGGAGTCGAAGAGCAGCGCCTTGAGCGGCGCCTCGGGGTCGCCCGTGGGCGGCGGCACGTCGCTGACGATGCGCTCCATCACCTCCTCGACGCCCACCCCCTGCTTGGCGGAGACCAGCAGGGCGCGGCTGGCGTCGAGGCCGACGACGCTCTCGATCTGCTCCTTGATGCGCTCCGGCTCAGCCTGCGGCAGGTCGATCTTGTTGATCACCGGCACCAGCTCGAGGTCGTTGTCCACCGCCAGGTAGGCGTTGGCCAGCGTCTGCGCCTCCACCCCCTGGCCGGCGTCGACCACCAGCAGCGCCCCCTCGCAGGCGGCCAGCGAGCGCGACACCTCGTAGCTGAAGTCGACGTGGCCCGGCGTGTCGATCAGGTTGAAGACGTAGTCCTCGCCGTCGCGCGCCCGGTAGCGCAGCCGCACCGCGTGCGCCTTGATGGTGATGCCGCGCTCGCGCTCGAGGTCCATGTCGTCGAGCACCTGCGCCTGCATCTCGCGCGACGACAGCGCCTCGGTGCGCTCGAGGATGCGGTCGGCGAGCGTCGACTTGCCGTGGTCGATGTGGGCGATGATCGAGAAGTTGCGGATGCGCTGGTGCGGCTTCATGGCTCGGGTTCCTCGGAGGCGGCGCCCGGACGGGCGCGCGGATCATAACGTCGCGCCCGCATGGGCTGTTCCAGCCGGTGGTATCCTGCCGCGCGGGGGCACCACCACGGAGGAGTCTTGCGATGTCGAAACCGGCGTCGAGCTACCCTGTCGCCACGATCCTGCTGCTCGCTCTTCCCGCACTCCTGCTGCTGCCCGCGGCGCCCGCCGCCGCCCGGCCGGACTTCCTGGTCGGCCTGCGCGCCGGCACCGCCGACCTCTCCGGCGACCTCTACGACCTGGTCTACGACGAGACGCTGAGCCCGCTCGGGGCGCAGGTCGAGGCGCGCTGGACGCGCGCTTTCGTGCGCCTGGCCTGGGAGACGGCGGAGGCCGACGGCTTCCTGCTGATCCCCACCGTCGGGCCGCCGCCGCTGCTGCCGGCGCCCGCCGAGCCCACCGAGCTGAGCCTCGACCTGCTGCACGCCACCGGCGGTTGGTCGCACGACGGCCGCCGCTGGGGCTGGTTCGCCGGCGCCGGCCTCACCTTCGCCGACGCCGAGGAGTCGAACGTCATCGGCACCGCGAGCGCCAGCGAGAGCGGCTACCACGCGGTCGCCGGCGGGCGCCTCCGCTTCGGCGCGCGCTGGGAGGTGGGCGCGGAGGCGATGTACGTGGCGGTCGACGACCTGCTGATGGCGCCGCCGGCGTCGAGCCTGTCGCCGGACCTCGACGGTATCGCCGCCGCCGCCACCCTCGCCTTCCGCTTCTAGGATCAGCCGGGGGAGAGCCAATGAACCGTTGCATCCTCGTCCCGCGCAGCCGCGCGGAAGCTACTAGGCAGCGCTTGAATCGGGCCCGTGGGCAGGCAGCGGAACGGGCGTTGACCCGGCTCCAGCAGCCTGGTAAAATCGTAAACAAGGCGGAAACGGCGGCGGCGGCAGGGAACCAGTCGCCGGCTCAGTTCCTGCACCAACGAGAATTCGAGCGCCGAGGATCATGGTTTCGGATCCTGATCCTCCTACCATCGCCATGAGACACACGGCCCAGCGACCGCTACGCCGCCCTCCGGCGAGTTCGTCCGCCCCTCGGGTTAGCCACTCGGAGGAACACGGCGCCAGCACGCTACTACTCTAGGCGGTAAGCGATTGCTACTCCAAACCTCGAAAGCGCTTCCAGCCAGGGCGGTGCGCCGCCAGGAGCCACAGCCTGTGGCCTGGTGCAACCATCTGGCTCGGCTTCTGGCATCCCGAGGTCCAGGATTGGGTGGCGACGGCAGCCCATGCCGGCGGCTGTCACTGCGCGGTGCTGCACCTCGAACGCGTGAGCTCGCGAAGGACCTATTCGTACCGCCGCCTGGTTTCGCCACCCTGTCGACCCGCTTCCGCATCCTGGACATCCCCGCCTCAACATTGATTCCGCCGGACTTGAAGAGTCAGCTGCCAAGCTCCTGCGGCCGGGCTCGGCCGTTAGAATTCGACTGTCTCTTTCGACAAAGGCGACGGCGGCGCCAGCAGAACGGGACGACCGAACAGATACTGGAAGCCGCAGCAAGCTCCAGTTTGCTGTCCGGACGTAGGCATGTTAACCTACAAAGAGAATGTGGGTCAGCTAGCTAGCTAACTGGAGGGGTGGGAACAGGCAAGCCCACTGCTCGCGCTAACAAGATCGCCGAGGATACCATGATCGGAAGCACGCTTGAGCAGGCACTCCTGCATTCGATGTTTCGGACATTGACTCGATCCGGCATCAAGTCCATCGATCGCGGTCAACTATCCCGGGCCTGTACAGAGGTTGGTCTCACCCAGACCAACGAAGACGCCGAAGGTGCATTGCACTTTCTTGAGCAAGGCGAGTTCATCCACAACGGAGACGGCCGTCACGTCCGCTTGTCGGGAAGCGGACTGATTCTTGGCCTTGGTCTGCGCTTGCCGGAAGATGTCGCAATACTCGCTAGCGAGGTTGCAGATAGAATCTCACTGGAAAGTGCGGCCGAGGACGGCGAAAACAATCCCTAAAAAAGGGGGACCGGGCAACCGGCGAAGCTACCTTGGAGACCGTGCCCTTGCTCAGCCGAATCCCATGGCGGTACGGAGATAGATTCTCCAAGGTGCTGGCCGTCGGAGCGGCCACCTACGTCCTCTCTTGGCACGAGAGGTTATCAAACCTACAAATAGCTTTTGTAGTTGGGTGGCTGGTGGTACACATACTAGTCTCGCTCGCTCCTATCGCCGAGCCCGTAGTCGCTCGCCGTGCGGCCCGCCGGCACCCGGACTGCGCCGAGTGGGTAAGCCTGTTGCGGCACACTCGGCGGGCACGGGATGAAGCGGAAGCGGAAATACAAAGGGACCTGAATAAAGCACTGAAGAACCACTCTCAACACGCAAGGGAGTTTGCATTTCGAGAGGTTGTCCTTTTAGCCCGCGAAGACGATGGAAAGATGCAGAATTGACTCTCTAATCAAAGATCTCTGACTAGGGGGATTTCATGACAACTACTACAGGAACGCCCGCCGATCTAGTTAAGTACCTGCAGCAGACCCGCAATGCTGGGGAAGGGCGATCAACGCTTGCGGGACCATTCCTCCTCGATCAGGTAGAAGTAACTCCACACCTTCGCGAAGATCCGCCTGAGGCGTCCTTTATCAAGGAACAAGAAGCTGTTGAGGATGACTGGCCTTATGTAATCATACGGTACAGCCGACTGGTAGAGCCGATCGCACCTCCAGGTCTTGGTGAATTCTTAGATCGCCTTCGGGCGCTTGCAGGTCACCCGGAGTTCGTTCGACTGAATCGAACAAAGCAGCTGGGCACCACCTCTTTAGCTGGAAATATCGGCGCCTCTCATTGCCGATTAGAACATACCTTGGGTGTGTTAGATCTCGCTCTACATTTTTGCGAGAAGCTCGACAACTTTTTTGACGCTAAGCCAGGCCAATGGGGAGATAGGCGGGACGGGCTTATCCGCTCAATTCTCGTATATGCATTTATTCACGACGCCTTCCACGGACCTTACGGCCATACCTTGGACCCGGTACGTTTCCTGATAGACCCCAAGTGCAGAGCCGAAACTGATCGGCTTGACAAGGCGTCTCTCAACGCGGAGTTGAAGCGCGCTAGGCGAAAGGAAGGTTGGCTGTGGCTAGCTCTGCTAGAAGTTTACAAATTGTATAAGGATCAGCAGGTGGAAACGCTTCAGGCTGATGTTGACACCTTGTATGCAATGGTCGTTGAGCGGTCAGACGCACTAAGCTACGCGAGAGAGATTGTTGACGCAGCGGTCGACGCAGATCGCCTGGACTACATTCCGCGGGATCACGTTCACCTATTCTTGTCTTCGGGAATCAACGTTCAAGACTTGGTGGGCACCGCCAGATTCTTTCCGGCAGAAGATGGCAAACCGGAGATCCACTTCGCCGAGCAGAAAGACAGAAAGCTACTGAACCTCCTCCAGCGGCGAATATATCTCTACGACAATGTCTATGAGGCGCGTGCCAAAGTGCCCTACGATGAAATGATTATCCACGCAGTCTTGCTGTTGCTAGACGACTTTAGATGTGGTGTCCAAGCGTTGCTGGGTGATCCGGAATTCGACAGTCGCGAAGCGATTGCGCGAGAGTTTGCGCGCCTGTCGGATGTTGATCTGCACCGATTGTTTGATCTACTACCGCCTACACCTCGTGTGGTCCTTGGTCGCCTATTGCTGGAGGATGTCCGAGCGAATGCACCCTACGTCGTACTGGCGCAGAGCGAGATTCCTCCCGAAGGAATGGCAGCGATGAGAATCCGGCTGAACTGCCACCGTGAGCAACTGTTCAAGGTTTTGCAGGGGTTGTCAGCCGCAGAACTCGAGGCTCTGCAGGACACTTCTGAGGAAATGGATGAGACTACTCTCGCACTAAAGAACAAGGCTCTCCGCAAGATTGTTGCCGTCACCGAGCACACGGTTCCCTACACCGCGGAGGACGATCTTGAATTCGAGGTTTTAAAACGCTTCGCGGAAGAGTACGAAGAGGGACCAGGTGGACGTGGTGGAAGACTTGCTCTAGGAAAGGTGGAGAAGGAGAATGTTTATTGGATGTGCTTTTTCTTATCGGACAACATCTATATGCGAAGAACATTTGAGTGGCGTCTTTGGAGGAGATTTCAAAAGACATGGGTGGGTTACGGAGAGTGGCGAGGGCAATTGGTGGGAGAGCTTACTGCACACATCCTGCAACGGGATCCCGACCGATGGGAATCCGAAGACGGCGAGAGGCAGCAAACGCCACTCGGTGCCCTTCGGGCGGGAGTAAGGCAGTTGATCGACGAGAACCCACTGGTGTTCGTCAATGCGACGAAGATTCCACCGACAATTCGAGATATCGCGCTTCGACACCGCGTTGCGGAGGCTCCAATCAGATTATACAACGACCGCGGAGAGAAAAAGTTCGCAGCGAAGCTTGCAGGACGGTACGGTCCGCCTTCTTACTATGTGCGACTCGTGATTCCGGCTAGCCTGGATCAGGCCGCACAGGTTCTTCTCCAATCGATCTGGTCCGAGGAAGTCTCGAACTGGGGTTGGCTGGAGCCGGGCTTGATGGCTAAGTGAGTCATGGTGGACTTCGCCGAGCCGCCTTTCCTGACGCTTTGGCGCTCATCCCCCGCTGGCACCAGGAGCGTATACCTGACCTCTGCCCCTGCTGTGGCATCGCCGTGGTCCTGAATTCGGCGCCGCGAGAGGCGCCCTGGTACCCGAGTAGTGGCACCCGTTGAAGCCCAACCGAAGCGCTGAGGCTGACGCAGTCGCTATCGGCTCCGGCAAGCAAGCCGCCGACTCGTCTTCGACCGGCGCGGGTTCTCCGTCATCGGCCTCGAGAACTTGGTCACGGCCACACCCTCCTCCAACTTCGCGGCGCCCTCCGCCGGCAGCTGGCTGATCGCCAGCCGCCTCTGTGCTCCACCCGTTGGCCCGTCGATAATCTGAGGTCAGGGCAGGCAGGCTCAGGGCTCGTCGGAGGAACGGCCGGCGCGGCGGCCCGGCCGGCGGCGCACCTCCGCCGGTTCCACCGCCGGCGGCCGCCGGGCGGCGTGGTCGTCGCCGCCGGCGTGGACGTGCAGCACGAAGAGGCCCTCGCCGATCGACGACACCACCACCAGGCCGTCGTCGAAGAACGGGTACACGCTCCACGCGCCGGTGCCGAAGCCGTGCTCCTGGCGGCCGGGCACGGTGTCGAAGAAGGCCACCTCGCGCAGGTCCCCGCTCGCCGGCGACACCATCTCGAGCACCCGCAGGCCGGCCATGTAGTTGGCCTCGTAGACGTAGCGGCCGCGCACGTAGAGGTTGTGGTCGGTCACCGGCAGGCCGCTGTCGTAGACGCCGGCGAGGCGCGGCGCCTCGAGGTCGGCGACGTCGAAGACGTAGGTGCGCGCGCCGCCGCCGTCGCGCAGCTCGTCGAGCTCGTCGCCGAGCAGGAAGAAGCGGTGGTCCTCGGTGAGCCAGCCCTGGTGCGCGTAGGCGACGCCCGCGTACGGCGTGTCGGCGAGCAGGCGCGGCGCCCGCTTGTCGGTGACGTCGACGATCGACAGGCTCCTCGTGTTGCTGTTGAAGCACACCTCGCGGCCGGCGTGGGCGGCGTCGGGGCCGCGGTAGACGACGCACTGGGTGTCGTGAATGTAGCCGGTCTCATCGAAGCAGCCGGCGAAGCGCGGCCGCTTCGGGTCGCGCACGTCGACCATGTGCAGGCCGCCGCCGCAGGTGCTCGAGCCCACTGCGTAGGCGAAGCCGGTCTCCTCGTTCACCGCCACGTTGTGGGCGTTGCCGAGCGCGAAGCCGCCGAGGGCGCCGAAGCCGGGGCCGGCGTAGGCGACGTCGGCCTGCCAGGTGCGCGGCGAGGCGACGCCGCGCAGCCGCGCCAGGTCGAACACCTGGAGGCCGTGGCCGGCGACGTCGGCGACCACGATGGCGTGGCCGGCGTGGACCTTGACGTCCCGCAACGGCGCCGCCAGGCTGCGGGTCGGCAGGATGCCGAGCACCTGCGGCCGGCGGGGGTCCGCCAGCGCCACGAACACGGTGCCCACCGAGGTGCCGACCAGGGCGTAGGGGGTACCGGTCTGCGGGTCGGTCCAGCCCCAGACGTCGTTCAGCGTGTCGACGGCGCCCAGGCCGAGCTCGTCGCGCGGCACGAAGGCCAGCAGGTCGACGTCGCGGCAGGGGTAGATGCCGGCGCGGCCGCGGTCGCAGTCGAGTCCGGCGACCGCCTCGCCGGGCGGGCCGGGGGTCTCCGGCGGCTCCTCGTGCGCCGCCGCGGGGGCGGCCGGGAGCAGCGTCGTCAGCAGTGCCAGGAACAGGACCAGCGCCAGGTTCCTCACGTCCACCTCCACACCTCGGTGCCCCCGGGTTCGATGGGCGAGTTCTACCACAGCGGCGGCCTCCGCGTGCGGTAAACTTCGAAGATCAAGCAACGTGACGGGGCCCCCGGCGAGGGCGACGGCAAGGCCGGCGGGCGCAAGCGGCCGGACGCGGCGGAGATCCGGGCCTGCTTCGCCCGCGTGGAGGCGATCCCGGACCCGCTGGAGCGGAGATACGCCCTGCTGCACGAGGCGGAGGCGCTGGGCCTTCCGTTCGACAGCCTCGCCTCGATGCTCGCCGACTACGCGCTCAGCCGCCGCACTCAGCGCGGGCGCATCGAGCGCGGGCTCTACCGGCTGGCGGGCTGGTTCGAGGACCACTCGCTGTTCGACGTCCTCGAGTACGTCGGCCGGCTGGCGATCCTCGTCGCCATCGGCTCGTTCCTCGCCGGCCTGCCCGAAATCCGCGAGCGGCAGCAGGCCCAGCGCTGGCAGGCGGTGAAGGAGGCGGCCGGCGACGAGTACGACAGCAACCGCCTGGAGTCGCTCGAGGCGCTCAGCCGCGGCTGCTTCCCGATGGCGGGCCTGGAGGCGCCGCGCGCCCAGCTTGCCGGCATCCGGCTCGACGGCTGCCACCGGCTGCTCGGGCGCTTCGGCTGGGGGGGCGGCTGGCTCGGCCCGCGGCTTCCCGGCCTCTACCGCTACCAGGGGGCGAACCTGCGCGGCGCCGGGCTGGAGGAGGCCGACCTGGCCGGCGCCGGCCTCGCGGGAGCCGACCTCGTCCACGCCGTCTTGCGCCGCACCCGGCTCGCCGGCGCCGACCTGCGCGGCGCCGACCTGCGCCACGCGGACCTCACCGGCGCCGACCTGCTGGGCGCGGACCTCGCGGGCGCCACCCTGGTCGGCGCCGACCTCACCGGCGCCGACCTGTCGCGGGCCGACCTCAGCGGCGCCGTGCTGGACCTCGCCGGCGTCTGCGGCACGCGGTTCGTGCGCAGCCGGCTGCGGCACGCCCAGCTCGACCACGTCGCGGGCTGCCCGCCCGCGGCCGCCGACTCCACGGCGGCCGCGGCGCCCAACTTCTCCGGCGCCGACCTGCGGGGCGCCCAGCTCTACGAGGCCGACCTGCGGGGCGGCCGCTTCACCCGCGTCCGCCTGGACGGCCGCACCTCCTTCGACGAGGCCGACCTCGGCGATGCCCGCTTCGATCACGTCGAGCTGCCGGCGTCCGATCCCTTCAGCAGCGCCCGCGTCCCGCCGCCCGACGAGGCCAGGCCGCCCGCCCCCCCCGGCGCGACGCGGCATCCGCGGCCGCTGCGGCTCGGCTTCATCGCGGCGGACGACCTGTTCTTCTTCGCCGAGGTCTCGCGCGGCGTGCATAGGGCGGCGGAGGCCGCCGGCGTGCCGGTGGAGGTCGTCGAGAACCCGGTCACCGCCGCGGAGGTCGACGCCCGCTCCCTGGTGGCGGCGCGGGGCGAGCAGGTGGACGCCCTGGTCCTGCGCATGCGGGGCCTGTCCTACGCCGACGTCGTCCCCGCCCACGACGCCGGCGTCGCCCTGGTCTGCTACGACCAGTGTCCCGAGAGCGAGTCGGCGGCCGCCTTCCTCACCGCCAGCTTCGAGAGCAGCGGCTTCGACCTCGGGTACGACTCGGGCCTGGCGCTGCGCCGGTGGCTTTCGGGACGCGCCCGCTCGCTGCCGGCCAGCCTGCCGGTGCTGGTGCTGCGCAGCTGCCGGGGCGAATCCTGCTTCCGCCGTGTGCGCGGCTTCCGGGAGGCGCTGGCCGGGGCGAAGCCGGGGAACGCCGGCGTGCGGCTGCGGGAGACCGGCTACGTCGTCTCCGGGTCCGACCCGTTTCCCGACGCCTGCGACCTGCTGCGCCGGAACCCCGGCCCGGTGGTGCTGTGGACCGCCAACGAGCGAGGCACCGAGGCGGCGGTCGAGGCGGTCCACGCCCTCGGTCGCCAGGGCGAGGCCTGGGTCTTCGGCATCGACCTCAACCCGGTGCTCGCGGCCCGGCTGCTCGATCCGCGGAACGTCCTCCAGGCGGTGGTCGCCCAGGACCCGGAGGGGATGGGATTCGCCGCGGCGTCGCGCGCCCTGGCGGCGGCCCGCGGCGAGCTGCATCCCTACGAGCGCGTGCTCACCGGCCGCAGCACCTGGAGCCGCGGCCACCTGGACCGCCGGCAGGCGCGGCTCGCCCGGCGCCTGGCGGCGGCCGGCGGGGAGCTGGGGCCGCGCCCCTGCCCGCCCGCCTGAGCCGCGCCGTTACCACACCTCGCAGCGTTGCGCCGGCGCCATCGGCGAGTCGGCCGGGCAGTCGAACGCCGCCGCGAAGGCCGGGTTGTTCGACACCGGGCCGATCACCCGGAAGCGCGCCGGCGAGTGGCTGTCGGTGGTCACCTGCAGGCGCTCGAACTCCGCCGACGCCTGCGAGCACCACACCTGGCCGAAGGCGACGAACAGCACCTGCTCGGGGGTGAGCCCGGTGCCGTTCATCCGCGGCGCGCCGTGGCGGCCCTCCCAGCGCTTGTAGGCGGCGTAGGCCTGCTTGAGGCCGCCGATGTCGGCGATGTTCTCGCCCAGGGTGAGGTCGCCCTGGACGTGCACGCCGGGCTCGACCTCGTAACCCGAGTAGAGCTCCTCGACGCACTGGGCGCGCTCCTCGAAGCGCTCCGCCACCTGCGGCTCCCACCACTCCCGGAGCTGCCCCTCGGCGTCGAACTTGCGGCCGCTGTCGTCGAAGCCGTGGGTCAGCTCGTGGCCGATCACCGCGCCGATGGCGCCGTAGTTCATCGGCGCCGGGTAGCCACGGTAGAAGAACGGCGGCTGCAGGATGCCGGCGGGGAAGACGATCTCGTTGACCAGCGGGTTGTAGTAGGCGTTGACCATCTGCGGCGTCATGCCCCACTCCGTCTCGTCCACCGGCTGGCCGATCTTGGCCATCTCGAAGTCGAGCTCGTAGGCCTCGGCGGAGGCGGCGTTGGCGAAGTAGGCGCCGGGGCGCACCTCGACGGCGGAGTAGTCGCGCCACTCGTCCGGGTAGCCGATCTTGTCGATCACCGCGCGCGCCTTCTCGAGCGCCCGCTGCCGCGTCTCGGCGTCCATCCAGGCGAGCTCCGGCAGGGCGGCCTCGAAGGCGCCCTGGATGTCGCCGATCATCTCGAGCGCGATCTCTTTCGAGTCGCCGGCGAAGCGGCGCTCGACGTAGAGGCGGCCGACCTCCTCGCCGAGGGCGGCCTCGGTGGCGGCGACGCAGCGCTTCCAGCGCGGCTGGATCTGCTCCTGGCCGAAGAGCTTCCGGCCGAAGAGCTCGAAGTTGGCGTCGACGAACGGCTGCGGCAGCCGGTTGGCGGTGGCGTCGAGGAGGTGCCAGGTGAGGTAGGCGCGCAGGGCGTCGTCGCTCGCCGCCTGCACCGCCGGCTCGAGACCCGCGAAGAACTCCGGCGTGGCGACGTTGATCGAGCGCACGCCGGGGTGGCCGGCGGCGGTGAAGAAGGCCTGCCACGGCAGTCCGGGGGTGAGCGCCTGCAGCCCCTCGAGGTCGATCTTGTGGTACAGCGTCTCGGGGTCGCGCAGCTCGGCGGCGGGGCGCGACACTTCGGCCAGCGCCGTCTCGAAGGCGACCACCGCCTCGGCCTCGGCGGCGGCGGTGGCGGCGTCGCGGCCGGCGAGCTCGAGCATGCGCGCGACGTGCGTCTCGTAGTCGGCCATCAGCGCCTGCTTGCCGGCGTCCTCGGAGACGTAGTAGTCGCGGTCGGGCATGCCGAGGCCGCCCTGGTAGAAGAAGCCGACGTTGGTCTCCGGGTCCTTGAAGTCGGCGTAGGTGGCGACGCCGAGAAGCGGCGAGGCGCCGAGGCGGAAGAGCTCGCCGGCGACGCTCATCAGCGACTCGGGGCCGTCGACCTCGGCGATGCGCGCCAGGTACGGCTGGAGCGGGCCCGTGCCGGCGGCCTCGACCGCCGCCTCGTCCATGCAGGCGCCGTAGTAGGTGCCGATGCGGCGCGCCGCGGGGCTGCCGCCGGGGTCGGCGGCGGCCTGCTCGAGGATGCTGCGCACCGTCTCCTGGTTGCCGCGCCGGATCACCGAGAAGCTGCGCACCCAGCGCGATTCGTCCTCCGGCCGCTCCACCTTCGACAGCCAGCCGCCGCAGGCGTAGCGGTAGAAGTCCCGGCAGGGATCGGCGGTGCGGTCCATCGACGCCAGCAGGGCGGCCAGCGGGTCGGCGGTTTCGGCGGCCCCGGCCGTGGCGTCGGCCGCCGCGTCGCCGGCGTCCGGCTGCGGCTCGGTTTCGGCCTCGGCGGCGACCGGCGGCGGCTCCGGGGTGGGCAGCGCCTCCGCGGCGGTCTCCGGCCGCGCCTCGGTCGCCTCGCCGTCGGGCGGCGCGCCAGTGGTGGCGCAGCCGGTGAGGACGGCGGCGGCGGCGAGGAGGACGGCGACGGCGGCGGCTAGCCGCGGCGAGCGAAGGCGGTGGATGCTCATCTAAAGGTTCCTTTCGAAGTCCGCAGGGAAGGACCGGTACCGCATTGTACGGCGGCGCGCGGACCGGGGTTCTCGGATGCCGGTGTTCAGATGTCGAGGCGGCTGGCGGCCTCGGCGGCGAAGGGGTCGTCCCGCTCGCCGCGGCGGTGGCGCAGCAGGGCGGCGTGGGCGATCATCGCCGCGTTGTCGCCGGCGTACGCGAGGTCGACCAGACGCAGCTCGACGCCGCGCCCGGCGGCCCAGGCGGCGAGCTCGCGGCGCAGGCGGCGGTTGGCGGCGGCGCCGCCGGAGACCGCCAGCACCTCGGCCCCGCGCTCGTCCCTTTGCTCATCGTGGAGGCGCGACACGCGGCCGAGCACCTGCGCCACCGCCGCGACGCGGAAGCGGGCCAGCAGACGCCCCACCTCCGGCGGCGGCGGCGCGCCCGGCGGCAGGCGCGAGAGGTCGGTGTCGACGCCGGCGCGCTCCAGCGCCTCGATGGCGTTGAGCGCCTGGCTCTTGAGGCCGGAGAACGAGAAGTCGAGCCCCGGCAGCGCGGCGACGCCGAAGGCCGGGCCGCCGCCGTTGCCGCCGCCGCCGCCGCCGGCCGCCGCCTCCGCCTCCTCGGCCAGGCGGTCGACGTGCGGGCCCTGCGGGTAGGGCAGGCCGAGGCGCTTGCCCACCTTGTCGAACACCTCGCCGATGGCGTCGTCGCGGCTCTGCCCGAGGGTCTCGACGCGGCCGCCGTCGACCGCGTAGAGGTTCGAGTGGCCGCCGGAGACGACGAGCCCCGTGAAGCGCTCCGGCACCGGCTCGGCGGCGGGCGTGGCGGCGCCGGAGCCGTCGCCCGGCGGCGGCGCCAGGAACGGCGAGAAGAGGTGCCCCTCGAGGTGGTGGACGGCGAGGAACGGCCGCCCGAGCCCCCAGGCCAGCGCCTTGCCCAGCGACAGGCCGACCAGCAGCGCGCCCACCAGCCCGGGGCCGCGGGTGGCGGCCACCACGTCGACCTCCGGGAGGGTGACGCCGGCGCGCTCCAGCGCCTCGGCGGACACCGGCGGCCAGTTGCGCAGGTGCTCGCGCGAGGCGATCTCCGGCACCACGCCGCCATACGGGCGGTGGGCGGCGAGCTGGCGCGACACCACCGAGGCGAGGACGCGGCCGTCGCCGTCGACCAGGGCGCAGGCGGTGTCGTCGCAGGAGGTCTCGATGCCGAGGACGATGGGGGTCTGCACGGAGGGCGCCTGCACGGATGGGGCGGAAGGGGACGGATCGGGCATGGCGGGCGACACCCGAGCATATCCCGCGCCTGCTAGACTGCCCCCGGCCGATCCCGCTCCGCGAGCTCCTGCACCCGCCACCACTCCGATGAGCGTCCCCTTCGCCATCAACGGCCTCGGTCGCGTCGGCCGCGCCCTGCTGCGCATCGCCCACCGGCGCGAGGACGTCGAGCTGGTGGCGGTCAACGACCTGGTGCCGGCCGCCGAGCTCGCCCGCCTGCTCGCCCGCGACAGCGTGCACGGGCCGTTCCCCGGCGAGGTGCGGGCGGAGGCGGGCGCGCTGCTGGTCGATGGCCGGCGCATCCCGGTGAGCGCCGCGCCGCGGCCCGCCGACTGCCGCTGGGGCGACGCCGGCCCGGCGCCGCGGGTGGTGGTCGAGGCCACCGGCCGCTTCCTCGCCCGCGCCGCCGCCGCCGGCCACCTCGGGGGCGGCGGCGGCGGCGTCGAGCGCGTGGTGCTGTCGGCCAACAGCGACGAGGCCGACGTCACCCTCTGCCTCGGCGTCAACGACGGCGACTACGACCCGGCGCGCCACCGCGTGCTCAGCAACGCGTCGTGCACCACCAACTGCCTGGCGCCGCTGCTCGCCGTGCTCGCGGCGCGCTTCGGCGTCGAGCGAGCCCTGATGTCGACCGTGCACAGCTACACCGGCAACCAGCGGCTGCTCGACGCGCCTCACCCGGAGGCGCGGCGCACGCGGGCGGCGGCGGCCAACATCATCCCGGTGGCGACCACCGCGCCGGCCGCCCTCGGGCGGGTGATGCCGGCGCTCGCCGGCCGCGTCGCCGGCGTCTCGGTGCGCGTGCCGACGCCGATGGGCGCGATGATGGAGCTCGCCGCCGGCCTGCGCACCGACGCCGACGCCGAGGCGGTGCGCGACGCCTTCCGCGCCGCCGCCGGCGGAGCGCTGGGCGCCGTCCTGGCCGTCAGCGAGGAGGAGCTGGTGTCCTCCGACTTCGTCGGCAGCCCGTTCTCGGCGGTGGTCGACCTGCCGCTGACCGCGGTCGCCGGCGGCCGCCTGGCGCGCGTCGTCGCCTGGTACGACAACGAGTGGGGCTACGCCAGCCGCCTCACCGACCTGGTGGCGCGCCTGTGAGCGCCCGGACGTGACCCCGGCGCCGCCCTTGCAACCGCCCCGCACCGTGATCCGCCGCACCGTGATCCGCCGCCCTGTGATCCGCCGTCCCGCTCCCCGACCGGAGGACCCGCCATGACCCGCCCGCTG
>CAZLBJ010000005.1:0-6255 GCA_964557755.1 uncultured Thermoanaerobaculia bacterium | reverse complement strand
AGCTCGAGCAACCCCTCCTTGTCCTGCACCGCGCCGGTGAAGGAGCCGCGCGCGTGGCCGAACAGCTCGCTGTCCAGCAGCTCACGGCTGAGGCCGGCGCAGTTGAGGTCGACGAAAGCCTCCTCCTTGCGCTGGCCGTGGGCGTGGAGCCAGCGCGCCAGCACCCCCTTGCCGCTGCCGGTCTCGCCGAGGATGAGGATCGGGCTGTCGGTGCCCAGCGCCTGGGTCGCCGCCTGGCGCAGGCGGCGGATGGCGGCGCTCGAGCCGAGGAAGGGGTCGACGTCGTCGCGCGCCCGGCGCTCGCTGGCCGCCGCCTGCTTGCGGCGCAGGCGGCGGTTGTCGAGGCAGCGCTCGAGCACGTCCTCGAGCGCCGGCAGCTCGATCGGCTTGGTGAGGAACTGCTCGGCGCCCTTCTTGATCGCCTGCACCGCGAGGTCGATGGTGCCGTGCGCGGTGAGCACCAGGATCACCACGTCCGGGTCGAGCGCCAGCAGCTCGTCGATGGCGTCGACGGCGCCGCCGTCCGGCAGGATGTGGTCGAGGATCATGGCGTCGGGCCGCGTCTGCACCAGCCGCGCCCGCGCCTCCTCCAGGGTGCCCGCCTCCTCGACGTCGAAGCCGCGGCCTTCGAGGAAGTCGCCCACGGAGAAGCGGATGGCGGGGTCGTCGTCGACGACCAGGATCTTGCTGCGAATCATCTGCGTGAGTCTTTCGCGCCGGAGCATATCCGCTACGGCCGGCGCTTGAAACCTGGACCGCGGCGTTGTAGTCTTTCCTCATATGTTATCGCGGCAATGAACACCGTGCCATCGAACGGATCGTGGGCAGGTAACAGGGTGGGAAGGGCGGTGGTATGGACCTGCTGTGGATCAGCGATCCCGATCTCGACTCGGCGCCGCCGTTTCCCCTCGAGCTGCGTGTCGACCCGCTGCTCGAGGTGCGCTTCGAAGTCCACCGCTGCGACCTCGAGGAGGCGCTCGCGCAGCTCGCCGGCGATGCGCCGCCGGACGCCGTGCTCTTCGACCTCGCCGGCCTCGAGGCCGAGGCGGCCGCGGTGCCCGTGCACCGGCTCGGCAGGGCGGCGCGCGCCCCGGTGCTCACCGCCGGCGGCGGCGGACCGCGCCTGCTGCTGGAGACGGCGGCGGCGGGCGCCGCCGGCCACCTGCCCGCCGGCATGCCGCCGGAGGACGCCGCCACCGCGGTCCTGCTGGCGGTGGAGCGCTGGCACGTCGAGCGCGAGCTGCGCCGCGGCTACGCCGCCTTCCGCGCCCTCCACGACCGCCTCGACTTCGGCATCGCGCTGACCACCGGCGACGGCCGCCTGATCGACGTCAACCGGGCGCTGTGCACTCTGCTGGGCCGGCGCCGCGACGAGCTCCTCGGCACCTCGATCGCCACGCTCACCCACGAGGAGGACCGGGCGACCCTGGAGCTCTTCCGCGAGCTCGCCTCCGGGCGCCGCGACCAGTACGCGGTGCGCAAGCGCCTCGTCGGCGCCGGCGGCCGCGTCGTATGGGTCGACCTCAGCGCCAGCCGGGTCGACGACGACGCCTTCGACGAGCCGCACGTGATCGCCGAGATCTACGACGTCACGCGCCACGTGACCACCCGCCACGACCTCGACGCCACCCGCCAGCAGTACCGCATCCTGTTCGACAACAACCCGCTGCCGACGGTGGTGCTCGACGTCGACCGCTTCCGCTTCGTCGCCGCCAACCGGGCCGCCGTCGAGGAGCTCGGCTACGCGCGGGAGGAGCTGCTGGAGCTCGACCCCAACGAGCTGCTCAGCGCGGGCGACGCCGGCGGCCAGGCGGTGCGCGAGCTGCTCGGCGAGGAGCGCGAGCTGGGGCCGGTGCGCATCCGCTTGCGCCACCGCGACGGCCAGCCGCTGCAGGGCGAGCTGCACACCGCGTCGATCGACTATGGCGGCCGCCGCGCCCGCCTGCTGCTGCTGCGCGACATCGGCGAGGAGGTGCGCCTGGAGAAGGCGCTCAGCCGCGCCTGGGGGGCGGTGGCGGTGCACGAGGCGACCAGCGAGCTGGGGCGCACCCTCGGCGGGCTGGTCGAGCGCCTGGAGGGCCACCTCGAGCGCCTGCGCGCCGCGCTCCCCTCCGGCTCGCCGCAGGCCCAGGAGGCGGCGGCGGCCGGCCGCGCCGTCCGCGAAGTCGAGTCGCTGCGGGCGCGGCTGGCGGCGCTGGCGGCGGCGGACCGCCCGGAGCCGCGGGCGGCGGCGCCCGGCGCGGCGGCGGTGCTGCTGGTCGACGACGACGCCGCGGTGCGCTTCGTGATGCGCGAGATGCTCGAGGAGGCGGGCCACCGCGTGGTGCCGTGCGCCAGCGGCGAGGAGGCGCTCGAGGCGATGGCCGAGGCCGGCCCCTTCGACCTGGTCATCCTCGACGCCACGCTGCCGGGCCTGCGCGGCGCCGAGCTGCTCGACCGGCTGCGCCGGAGCGCGCCGCGGCTCAGGGCGCTGTTCGTCTCCGGCTACCTCGACGAGACGCTCGCCGCGCGCGGCGTCCTCGGCAAGGAGGTGCCGTTCCTCGGCAAGCCCTTCTCCGCCGCCGAGCTGCGCACCAAGGTCGACGAGGTTCTGGGCCACGGCGGCTAGGGCTCGTCAGCCACGCCGCTCCAGCGCCGCAGGCGCTCGCGGTCGGCCTCCGGCAGGTCGATCAGCTCGACGCCCATGCCGCGCGGCTGGCGCCAGCGCCGCCGCCAGCGCACCACGGCGCGCGCCCGCACCGGCGGCTCGTCGCTGGTCGCCAGGAAGGCCTCCAGGCGCAACGCCGTGCCGCGCGGCGGCGGGTGCGGCGTCGCCACGAACATGCCGCCGGCGCTGACGTCGTGGCTCACCGCGCTCGCCGCCGCGGGCTCCTGCAACCGCCAGAACAGCACCACCAGCTCCGCCGCACGCCGCTCGTCGCGCCGCCGTTCCGCCATCGCCTCCGTCCTTTCCGCCGCCGTCCGCTGCAGGGTCGCCGCTGCGCTCATCATCGTATCCTCCGCTTCACAGGGTCAGGGTGACGGTGACGCGGGCGCCGCCGCCGGGCCCGCTGCCGATCTGGATGCGCCCGCCGTGGAGCTGCACGATGCGCTCGGCGACGGCGAGGCCGAGGCCGGCGCCCTCCGGCCGGCGCGAAAACAGCGGGTTCAGGGCCCGCTCGTAGTCCTGCGGCAGGAAGCCCTGGCCGGCGTCGGTCACGCTCACCTCCAGCATCCCGGGATCGCCGGCGGCGAGGTGGGCGGACAGCCGCACCACCTGTCCCGCCTCCGAGTGCTGGATGCCGTTCTCCACCAGCCGGCCGAGGGCGCGGGCGAAGGCGTCGGGGTCGAGGTGCGCCTCCAGCTCGCCGTCGGCGGGGGCGTCGACCAGCACCTCGACGCCCGCCGTCCGCCCGCGCCCCGCCCAGTCGGCCGTCACCCGCCGTAGCAGGGCGCCGACGTCGGTCGAGCGCCGCTGCAGCTCGCCGATCCGCCCGTACTCCTGCAGACCGGTGACCAGGCCGCGGATGCGCTCCATCTGCTGGCGCAGGATGGCGCGGTGGCGCTCGGTGGCGGGGTCCGCGCCGGTGCGCTGCTCGAAGGCGTCGAGCGCCGCCGACATGGCGAACAGCGGGTTCATGAGCTGGTGCGCCACCTCCATCACCAGCGAGCCGACGGTGGCCAGCACCTGGCTGCGGCGCAGCGCGTCGCGGATGCCGCGGGAGGGGTCGGCGATGCGCAGACCGCTGGCGTCGAGGGCGAAAGCGACGCAGCCGACGATGCGCCCCGCCGGCGAGCGCAGCGGCTCGACGCGGACCACGAAGTAGCGGCCGTCGAGGTCGAGCTCGCAGTCGGTGGCGGCGCCGGCCAGCGCCTGGCGGTGCGCCGAGTCGATCACCGTGCGCCGCTCGGCGCCCTCCACCATGTCGGCCACCCGCCGCCCCACCAGCTCCTCCGGCACGTAGGGCAGGCCGGCGATGCCGGCGCCGGTGACCGACAACAGGCGCAGCTCCGGGTCGGTGGTCCACAGCAGGCCCGGCACCTGCCGCAGCACCAGGTCGAGGTGCGCCCGCGCCGACTCCAGCCGCTGCCCGCGCCAGGCCAGCAGCACGTAGAGCAGCAGCCCGGTGACGGTGACGAAGAGGAGCCCCTTGCCGAGCTGCAGCTTCGTCGCCGGCTCGCCCTGCCCGAAGAAGCGGTGCGTCGCCCACTCGCTGCCCAGCACCCACAGCCAGCCGCCGGCGAGGTACAGGGCGGCGACCCGGAACGGATGGGAGCGGTCCGGGGCGGCGGGGTCTTCCAGGCTTGGCAGCGGCGTCATGAGCAACTCGTCGAAATCGAAGATATAGGCCATTTTACATGCCCTTTCAATGCTTTCACGCCGCACGCGGGCGTGCTATGGTCTGCCCGTTCACCCACAGATGGGGTCCTATGTCTGCAACCCACGGGAGGAAGCCTGGATGCGCAACACGCTGATCTGGTGCACAGCCGTCCTCTTGCTGCTCGTCGGCTCCGGGGCCGCGGCGCAGGAGGACTACGAGGAAGGAACCGTGCCGGACTACGCCTTCGGGATCGGCGTCGGTCTGGTCGATCCCGAGCCCGAGGTGGAGCCCTACTACACCGCCTCGTTCCGTATCCGGCTCGGTGAGCACGACCGCGACGAGTACGAGTACGACGGCGGCATCCAGGCCTTCATCGAGCCGGAGGTGGGCTACTGGGAGAGCGACACGGACAGTGACACGCTGCTCGGCGTCAACCTGCTCGGCCTGATCCCGTTCCGCAAGGTCGACTACTTCTTCGGCGTCGGCGCCGGCGTCCACTTCATGGACACCGAGAGGCCGACGTCGACCGGCGACCTCGACGACAGCGAGGAGCGGGTGGGGATGAACGCCCAGTTCGGCATCGACGTCCACGTCAGCGAGCGCACGGTGATCTACGGCCTGGGGCGCTTCGACCTGATCGAGGGCACGGACAACGAGATCCAGGACAAGCTGGTCCTCGGCCTGCGCTTCCTGTTCTGAGCTCCGCGGCGCTCTCCGCGCTCCCATGACCGGCCTCCGGGTGCGGCGGCCGCCGGGTGGAGTCCCGCCGGCCGCCCGCCAGCGAGGCAAGATCGGCGCCGCCGCCGCGCCGCCGCCGCCCGAAAGCACGCAACTGCTTGACCTGGCGAGCCTTGGCGCCCCGCCGTGAGCTGCGCGAGAGGGAGCTCCGGGCGGCCTTCGCACGAGAGCTGGATCTGGATTCCAGACACCGCACCCTCGCCCCGCGGCGCGGCCGGCGGCGCCGGGCGATGCGCTAAGCTGCGGCCGCCATGAGCGCACCCGAGATCGGCCAGAGCCCGGACCGCCCGCTGCGCGTCGCGGTCGTCGGTGCCGGCCCGTCCGGCTTCTACGCCGTCGCCGCGTTGCTCGACGCTCCGGACCTGCACGTCTTCGTCGACGTCTTCGACCGCCTGCCCGCGCCCTTCGGCCTGGTGCGTTACGGGGTGGCGCCGGACCACCAGAAGATCAAGCTCGTCTCGCGCGTCTTCGAGAAGGCGGCACGCGACCCGCGGGTACGCTTCTTCGGCCACGTCGAGCTCGGCCGCGACCTCTCCCGTGACGACCTCGGGCGGCTGTACGACGTGGTGGTCTACGCCGTCGGCGCGCAGAGCGACCGGCGGCTGGGCATCCCCGGCGAGGACCTCGAGGGGAGCTGGTCGTCGACCGAGTTCGTCGCCTGGTACAACGGCCACCCCGACTTCGCGTACGCCGACTACCCGCTCGACCACCGGCAGGTGGCGGTGGTCGGCATCGGCAACGTGGCGATGGACTGCGCGCGCCTGCTCGCCCGCCCCGCCGAGGACCTCGCTTCGACCGACATCTCGGACACCGCGCTCGAGGTCTTCCGCCGCAGCCGCGTCACCGACGTCTGGGTGCTCGCCCGCCGCGGCCCGGCGCAGGCCGCCTGCACGCCGCCGGAGCTCAAGGAGCTGGGCGAGCTCGAGGGCGTCGACGTGCTGGTCGACCCCGCCGAGCTGGCCGGCGCCGAGACCGCCGGCGAGCCGGACCGCCAGGCGCTCAAGAACCTCGAGGTCTTCCGCGAGCTCGCCGCGCGCGGCGACCGCGGCATGCCGCGGCGCATCCGCTTCCGCTTCCTGGTGTCGCCGGTCGAGGTCCTGGGCGACGCCGAGGGCCGTATCGCCGGCCTGGTGGTCGAGCGCAACGAGCTGCGGTCCGGCGCCGGCGGCGAGATGCGCCCCGCCGGCACCGGCGAGACCGAGACGCTGCCGGTGAC
>CAZLBJ010000004.1:0-5337 GCA_964557755.1 uncultured Thermoanaerobaculia bacterium | reverse complement strand
ACAGGTAGCGGCTCACCGGCGGCTCACCCCGGCGGCCTCACGGCCTGGCGTCGTCCACCCACCAGTGGCGCGCCTCGTACAGCGTCGACAGGTAGTTCGGCGACACGCCGTGGAGCCGGTCGCGCACCCCCACCAGGCGCTGCGACTGCCACAGGAAGGTGTACGCCTGGTCGCGCTGCACGGTCAACTGCAGGCGGTCGAGCAGGGGCTTGGCGGACTGGAGGTCGGGGGCGGCGCGGATCTCGGCGAGCAGGCGGTCGACCTCGGGGTTCGAGTAGCCCACGAAGTTGTTGCCGGTCTCGATCTCCTCGCTGGCGAACGCGTAGCGGAAGTCGAAGGTGGTGGGGATGGCCCAGCCGGAGACGACGGCGTCGTAGTCGCCGCCCATGGCCTTCTCGATCATGGTGTTGAACTCGATCGCCTGTGGCGTCACCTCGACGCCGACGCGGCGGAGCTGCTCCTGGATCAGCACCAGGGCGTCCTCGCGCTGCCGGTTGCCGGAGTTGGTGATCAGCGTGAAGGCGAACCGCTCGCCGTCCTTCTCGCGCACGCCGTCGCCGTCGCGGTCGCGCCAGCCGGCCTCCTCGAGCAGGGCGCGGGCGCGGTCGGGGTCGTAGGGCAGCGGCTCGGTCTCGCGGTTCCAGGCCCAGGTGTCGGGCGGCACCGGCGAGGCGATGACGCGGGCGTAGGGGCCCCAGATCGAGTCGACCAGCGTCTGGCGGTCGATGCCCTGGGTCAGCGCCCGCCGCACCCGCGCGTCGTCGAAGGGCGGGCGCCGGTTGTTCCAGCCGACGGCGATGTAGCCGCGCGTCCAGTAGTCGATGACGCGCGCGCCGCCGGCCTGCTCGACGCGCGCGACGTCGTCCGGGTTGAGCTGGATCACCACGTCGAGCTGGCCGCCGAGGAGCTGGGTGAGCTGGCTCGCCTGGTTGGGGACGACGCGGATCACCAGGCGGTCGAGGTAGGGCAGGCCGGCCTCGTAGTAGCGCGGGTTGCGCTTGAGCACCACCTCCTGCTGCGGCGTCCACGACTCGAGCGCGAACGGCCCGTCGACCACCATGTGCTCGCGGAACCAGTCGGCGTTGGCGCGCCACTCGGCGAACGGCAGCTCGCCCCAGGCGTGTTTGGGCAGCACCACGGCGCCGGCGGCGACGTCGAGGAGCTGCGTCGAGTAGGGCTGTGAGAAGTCGAAGCGCACCGTGTGGCGGTCGATCACCGCGACGCCGGTCACCGCCTCGAGCGCGAAGGCGTCCTCCCAGGCGATGTCCGGGTCGGTCCAGGCGCGGTAGGTGAACTCCACGTCCTCGGCGGTCACCGGCGTGCCGTCGCTCCACACCACGTCGTCACGCAGGTGGAAGGTGAGCGAGCGGCGGTCGGCGGAGAACTCCCACGACTCGGCGAGCCGCGGCACGATGGTCTTGTAGTCCGGCCGCTCGTCGACCAGCGGCAGGAACAGGCGGCGCACCACATCGGTGGTGATCAGCGACGACGGCAGGATCGCCTCGTTGAGGCCGGCGATGTCGGTCGAGCTGCCGATCACCACCTGGCCGCCGCGCCGCGGCTCCTCGGACGCATGGGCGGCCTCGCGCGCCGGCTCGTCGCGCCCGCAGGCGGCGACGGCGAGCACCAGCAGGACGGGGAGACCGGTGCGGCAGGCGGCGGCGAGGCGCGGCGGGAGCAGCGACAAGTGCATGGATGATCTCCGGGCGACGAGCACCGATGGCATGCGACGAGAGTGTGCGAGCGCCGATTATACGCGCCGCGGCCGCGGACGATCCGCGGCCTCAGGCGCCGGCACCGGCCCGTGGGAGGGGAACGGCTGTCGGACCCGTCAGTCCTCGAGCGTGAAGCCGGACTCCATCGAGCTCGCGGACTGGACCTCGTCCGCTTCGAGGAGCCGGCGCACGAGCTGCGGGCTTCCCTTCAGGTAGACGGCGCCCAGGTTGGGCAGGAACCGAACCTGGCTCGGTTCCTGGTGGGCCGCCTCGACGACGCGGTCGACGACCTTGCCGCCGACGCCGCGGTCGTCGTCTGCAGCGGAGGCCGCGCTCTTGTCCAGGATGACGACCGCTTCGACCTCCTCGTCGTCTCCAGCTTCATCGATGATCTGGATCAAGCGGGGATCGACGCTGTCCTTCATCGGGCAACTCCTTCCGGTCGGCCTCCATCATAGCGCTGCCAGCGCCGCCAGCGGATCGACCTGCCCGAACCCGAAGCGCAGGGGGTTCTCGCCCGGAATGGCGACGCACGTGCTCTGGATGGCGTTCTCGACCTGGTCGACCGAGGCGTTGGGCTTGGCCTGGAACAGGAGGGCCGCCAGTCCGGCGACGTGCGGCGTGGCCATCGAAGTGCCGTCGAGACTGCGCACGCCGCCGCCCGGCTTCGCCGACACGACGCTGGCCCCGGGAGCCACGACGTTGGGCTGGTTGGGCTCGTCGGGGCGGTTGAAGGTGGTGCTGCTCGAGAAATCCGCCACCCGGCCCTGGCGGTCGTGAGCGCCGACGGACAGCGCTTCGGCGTAGTTTCCCGGCGACCGGCTGGTGCCCACGCCTTCATTGCCGATGGCGAACACCGGGAGCACGTTTTCCTCCCGTAGTCGCCGGGTCACGACCAGGAGGAACGGGGTATGGCCGCGAAAGCCTAGCGACATGTTGAGGACACGCACTTGTTTTTCGATCGCCCAGTCCATGCCGGCCAGGACTCTCCAGAGGACCTTACCCCCTTCGATGACGAGACCGGAGTAAAGCTCCGCCTCCGGCGCCACGCCGATCGCGAGCTTGCCCACCCTTTCGCCGCAGATGGTGCCGGCGGTGTGGGTACCGTGACCGTTGATGGTGTCGCTGTCTCGCGGCTTGGCCTTGGCGACCCGGAGGCCCTCCATGTCGACCTCCAGGAACTCGGCGACACGGTTCCGGAGGGCCGGGTGCTTGCCATCGATGCCGGTGTCCAGGTGGCCGACCCTGACGTCCTTGCCGGTCAATCCCTGGTCCCAGAGCTTCTGGATTTTGAGGCGAAGCAGCCCCCAGGTCATCTTTGCGGTGGCGCTGGCGGCCCGGGCTGTGACCGGCCGGATCAGCGAGAGGGGCTCTGCGCTCTGCACTGTGGCGACGGCGGGATCGTTGTCGAGTGCCTGCAATCCCGCGCGGTCGACCCAGCCCACGGCGACGCCGAGCCTGGGGAACTGACGGGCCGACGCGACGGCTCGTTCCGAGGCTGCCGTGGTCAGCGCTGCCGCGGCGGCGCCCAGCGGCTCAGGCATGCAGTCGAGAAAGTGGTGGAGCACCGAGGCGCCCGCCGTGCTTTTCGCCGCCGCCAAGTTCGAAGCCGCCGCGGGTTTGTCTAGCGTCGCGAGGACTTCAGCGAATCCGAAGTTGTCCAGGTCTCTTTCGATGATCTCGTCGGTCATGTGCAGCTCCTTTTCCACTCTAGCTGCACCAGCGGCCGGAAACCGGACAACTCGATCGCTGTGCGCCGGTCGCCGTCTTCCCCGGTGCTATCCTCCGCCCGATGGCCCGCTCCGCCACACCGCGGCGGCGGCCGGGGTTCTCGCGCCTCCTGCTGGTCGTCGCCGCGGCCTTCGGCCTCTTCGTCCTCTTCGACATCGGCCTATTCGGCTGGCTGCTCTTCCGTTCGATGTCCGAGCGGGAGATCGAGCAGGTGCTGCTCGAGACGCGGCGCGAGGCGGAGAGCCTGGCGGGGCGCATCGCCAGCCGCGCCGGGAACGAGGGCGACCTCTACACCGCCATCGCCGTCGAGCAGGAGACCCAGACCTACATCGACTCGATCCCGCGGCAGCGCGACATCGTGCGCTCGGTCGAGATCCGCGACCGCGACGGCGGCCTGGTCTTCCAGTCGCAGACCCGCGCCTCGATCGCCCAGCCGCTCGGCGAGTCGGTGCTCTCCGACGGGCCGATGATGGACTCGCCCGAGCTGGTGGGGAGCGGCGAGGTGACGCAGGAGACGCAGGTTCACAAGGAGGACTTCGTCGTCCCCGACATCGAGGTGGCGATCGGCGACCTCGGCACCCTGCGCATCGGCATCTCGCCGGCCGAGCTCGAGGAGCGCATCGCGGTGCTGCGCGGCGACCTGATCCGCATGACCTCGGCGGTGGCGGCGCTCACCGTCGCCCTGCTGCTCGCCGCCTACGTCATCGGCTGGTGGCTGTGGCGGCGCTCGCGCCAGCTCGAGGTGGCGGCGGCGGAGGCCGAGCGGCTGGCCTACGTCGGCACCCTCGCCTCCGGTCTGGCGCACGAGATCCGCAACCCGCTCAACTCGCTCAACCTCAACATGCAGATGATGAAGGAGGAGATCGACGCCGGCCAGGGGCGCGGCGCCACGGTGGGGCGCCTGCTGTCGATCACCCGCGCGGAGATCAGCCGGCTCGAGCGCCTGGTCACCGACTTCCTCAGCTACGCCCGGCCGCGGGCGCCGGAGCGCGAGGAGATCCGGCCGCGCGACCTCTTCGTGCGCGTGCGCGAGGTGCTGGGCGGCTCGCTGTCGCGGCGCGGCGGCTGCGTGGAGATCGAGGACTCGAGCGGGGCGCTCTTGCGCGTCGACGTCGCCCAGCTCACCCAGATGCTGCTCAACCTGGTGCAGAACGGCGTGGCGGCGGCGGAGGAGGCGGGGCGGCCGCCGCGCGTGCTGCTGGCGGCGCGGCGCGACGAGGACGGGCGGGTGGTGCTCGAGGTGTCGGACAACGGCACCGGCATCCCCGAGGAGGAGGCCGAGCGCATCTTCGACGTCTTCTACTCGACGCGCAAGGGCGGCACCGGCCTCGGTCTCGCCATCGTCGAGCGCATCGTGCGCAACCACGGCGGCCAGCTCGAGCTCGAGTCCGCCCTCGGCGAGGGCACCACCTTCCGCGTCGTCCTTCCCGAGGCGCCGCCGGTCGAGGCGGCCTGAGCCCAAGAGAATGGCCCCCGCCCGGGTTGATGGAACGACGCCGAGTCGACCCGACGGGGCGCGGTCCGCGGCCGGAGCGCGGCGCCTGCTAGCATCCGGCGGCATGAGCCCCGACACCGCTCTGCCGAGCCGCGACGCCGCCGTCGCCATCCTCCACCAGCACGTCCAGGACGAGAACCTGCGCCGCCACATGCTGGCGGTGGAAGCGGCGATGCGCCGCTACGCCGGCGAGCTCGGCGTCGACCCCGACCGCTGGGGCCTCGCCGGGCTGCTGCACGACTTCGACTGGGAGGTCCACCCGACGCTCGAGGCGCACCCGAAGGAAGGGGCGCCGATCCTCCGCGAGCGGGGCCTCGACGAGGAGCTGATCCGGACGATCCTCTCCCACAACACGGAAGGCACCGGGGTGGAGCGGGAGCGGCCGATCGACTACGC
>CAZLBJ010000003.1:0-3399 GCA_964557755.1 uncultured Thermoanaerobaculia bacterium | reverse complement strand
GGCCGCCGCATGGACGTGCCGTTCGCCGTCTTCATTCCGCTCGACGAGGTGACCGTGGCGCCGCGCCGCGGCGGCGGCGGCCGGCTCCGCCTCGAGCTGCGGGTGGCGGTCGAGGACGAGCGCGGCGACCGCTCCGACGTCTCGGTGCAGGAGCTCGACCTGCCGCTCGAGCCGGCGATGCTGGAGCTCCCCGCGGTGGCCTACGAGGCGGCGGTGAAGCTGCGCCGCCAGGAGCACGTCCTGGTCTTCGTGCTCAGCGACCCGGCGAGCGGCCGGTCATGGCTGGCCCGCCACGTGGTGGCGCCCTAGCCCGATCCTTCGCTCCCGCCGCCGGCTTCACTCCCGGCCAGCGGCAGGCGGACGACGAAGGCCGAGCCGCGGCCCGGGCCGTCGCTGTGGGCCTCCACCTCGCCGCCGTGCATGTCGACGAGCTGGCGCACGATGGCGAGGCCGAGCCCCAGCCCGTCGCCGTTGCCGGGGCCGGTGGTGCCCTGGCGGAAGGGATGGAAGATGTCGGGCAGCAGCTCCGGCTCGATGCCGCTGCCGTCGTCGACGACGGCGATCTCCGCCCGGTCGCCGAGCTGTGCCAGCGCGACCTGCACCGTGCCGCCCTGCGGCGTGTGCTTGACGGCGTTGCTCGCCAGGTTGGCGACCACCTGCTGCAGGCGCCGGGCGTCGCCGTGGACCACCAGCGGCGGGCCGTCCTCCGGCGCCAGGAGCTGCACGCCCTTCTCCTGCGCCTGCGGCACCAGCGCCTCGAGCGCCGCCGCCACCACCTCCTGCACCGCGACCGGCGCGAGGGTCAGCGACATCTTGCCGGTGATGATGCGCGACACGTCGAGGATGTCCTCGATCAGGTGGACCTGGCTGCGCGCGTTGCGCTCGATGACCTCGACGGCGCGCTCGAGGCGCTCGTGGTCGCCGGGCTGCGCCTTGAGGATCGACGTCCAGCCGAGGATCGCCTGCAGCGGCGTGCGCAGCTCGTGCGACAGCCGCGCCATGAAGTCGTCGCGCATGCGGCTCGCCTCCTCGGCGCGGCGGTAGAGGCGGGCGTTCTCCAGCGCCAGGGCGATGCGCCGCCCGAGCTCGCGGGCGAGGGCGAGGTCGGTCTCGTCGAGGACCTGCCCGGACAGCGCGCTGGGCGGCAGCTCGCGGCCGGTGCGGGCGAGGGTCATGCAGCCGAGCACGCGGTCGGACATGAGGAGCGGCAGGTGGATGGCGGAGACCACGCCGGCGCGCTCGAAGGCGCGGCGGGCGTCGGCGGGCAGGCCGGCGGTCCACGCTTCGCCGTCGCGCACCAGCTCGCTGTCCGGCGCGAACACCTCGCGCACGCGGTCCCGGCGGTAGAAGGGCACCAGGTCCTCGAGCCGCGCCTCGCCGCCGGGGTCGGCGTGGGCGGGGAACATCGTCTCGGGCTCGCCGTCGGTGGCGTCGTCGGCGAGCACCAGCAGGCACCAGTCGGCGAGGCGCGGCACCAGCAGGCGCGCGAAGCGGCGCAGCGGCCCGGCGAGGGTGAGCGACGAGGCCAGCAGAGCCCCGGCGTCGGCGAGGAGCTGCAGGCGATGGATGGTGACCTCCGCCTCGTCGCGCCGGGCGCGCTCCTCGGCGGCCGCCAGCTCCTCGGCCCATCCCTCGCCGTGGGGGAGGCCGTGCGGGTCTCGGTCTCGGGGTGCCATTTCGCGTCGGATCGCCTGTCACCATTGAGGATCGGCCGGTGCTCCCACGGTTACAGCAAATTGGATGCCGACCTCTGCGGCCGGGGCTCAGCGGCGCCGGCCATCGTCGTCGTAGGCGTAGACGCCGCGGCCCGTCTTGCGGCCGAGGCGGCCGGCGCGTACGTGCTGGACCAGCAGGGTGTTCGGCCGGTAGGCCTCGCCGAGGCTTGCGTGCAGGAACTCGAGGATCGACAGGCGGACGTCGAGGCCGACCAGGTCGACGAGCTCGAAGGGGCCCATCGGGTGGTTGAGGCCGAGCTTGAGCGCCCGGTCGATGTCCTCGGCCGAGGCGACGCCCTCCTGCAGCATGCGGAAGGCCTCGTTGCCGATCAGCGCGTTGATGCGCGTGGTGACGAAGCCGGGCGCCTCGCTCACCCGCACCACCTCCTTGCCCATGCGCTCGCCGACGGCGGCGAGGGTGGCGAGGGTCTCCTCCGAGGTCTCCAGGCCGCGCACCAGCTCGAGCAGCTTCATGACGTGCACCGGATTGAAGAAGTGCATGCCGGCGAAGCGCTCCGGCCTGCCGCTGGCGGCCGCCATCTCGGTGATCGATAGCGCAGAGGTGTTCGACGCCAGCAGCGCGTGCTCCGGCGCGTGGCGCACGACCTCCCGGAAGGTGTCGACCTTGAGCCCCATCTCCTCCGGCACCGCCTCGATCACCAGGTCGGCGCCGTCGACCGCCGCCGCCAGCTCACCGTGCCAGGAGAGCCGCCCCAGCGCCGCCTCGGCGTCCGCCCGCTCGACCTTGCCGAGCTCCACCCCCTTGTCGAGGTTCCTGCGCACGGCGGCGGCGGCCCGCTCCCGCGCCTCCGGCACCGGGTCGAACCCCCGCGTCTCGTACCCGCCGAGCGCCGCCACGTGCGCGATCCCCCGCCCCATGGTCCCGGCCCCGAGGACGGCGATGGTGTGGATGGTGTGGGTCATGGGGCCTATCACGACACCGGGATGTTCGCCAGGCCGCTGCGCTTCTTCTCCAGGGTGCGCAGCTCGTCGGCGATGGCCAGGGTGTTTCTCGCCGCCTCGGCGGCGGTCCTCTGCAGCTCGGGGGTGGTGCAGTGGCGGGCGAGCCACTGGGCGGCGATCTCGTGGTGCTTGACCTCGTCGGGCTGGATGATCGTCTCGTAGAGCTCGGCGGTGGCGTCGTCGCCGACCGTGCGGCAGAAGGCGATGAACTGGGCGTTGCGCACCTCGGCGATCGCCTCGCCGGCGAAGGGGCCGGCGGCGATGCGCTCGACCGTCGTGCGCAGCGGCCGCAGGTAGTGGTACATGGCGCTGTAGCCGCCGGCCAGCGGGTCGAAACCGGTCATGTCCTCGCCCAGCGCCGCCAGCCGCTTGACGATCAGGTCGTAGTGTTTCATCTCGTCGCCCACCTGGTGGGCGAGCACCTGCTTGGCGTCCATCTCCGGCGTCGTCGGCATCCACAGGGCGGCGATCTCGCTCGCCTCGAGCTCGCTCTGCAGAGCCAGCTCGAGCAGCACCACCACGTCGACGTTGCCGTCGGACTCGCTCTCCAGGGTCTCGGTCTCGCCGAGCTGGTCGAACAGCTCGTGCATCTCGGCCACCAGGCCGCCGACGAAGTCCTTTGCGTCCATTCCGGGGTCCTCCCGCCTACGGTTCATTCCGCCTGCCGCGGCCGCGGCACCCGGCGCGCCTGCGCCTCGCCGCGCCCCGCCAGCACGATCTT
>CAZLBJ010000002.1:0-2571 GCA_964557755.1 uncultured Thermoanaerobaculia bacterium | reverse complement strand
ATGCCGGCGTCGCGGCGCTCGCCGCGGTCGAGGGCGACGCCCAGCTCGGCGAGGAGGGCGTCGGTGTCCTCGCCGAGGCGGGGGACGCGCTCGGCGGCCTCCGGGCGCTCGCCGCCGAAGAGCGCCGGAAAGGCGAGGCGCGGCAGGCCGTCGGGGCCGGTGCCGACGACGCGGCGGTGGCGCGCCTGCGGATCGCCGGCGACCTCGGCGGCGGCGAGCACCGGATCGAGCGGCAGGTCGTGACCCTCCGCCAGCTCGGCCCACTCGTCGCGGCTCCTCTTCCCCACCAAAGCCTGCACCTCGCGCTTGAAAGCGGCGCCGGTGTCGAGGTGGCGGCGCACCCACTCCGGCTTCTCCACCGCCTCGCAGAAGCCTTTCCAGAAGTGCGGCTCGAGGCACGCCAGCGCCACGTAGCCGCGGTCGGCCGTGCCGTAGAGGTTGTAGCAGGCGAGGGCGCCGGAGAGCGCCAGCCGCTCGCCCACCGGCCGCGCGCCGCCGGCCTCCGCCGCCCAGTTGGCGAGATTGGAGTGCAGCGCGGCGTCGTAGAGCGCGGCGTCGACGTGCTCGCCGGTGCCGTCGTCGCCGGTGCCGTCGTCGCCGCCGCCCGCCGCGTCGCGCCGGTAGAGGGCCGCCAGCACCGCCGCCACCGCCGCCCAGGCGCCGAGGTGGTCGGCCAGCGGCACCGCCGGCACGCGCGCCGCCGGCGCCAGGGTACCGGCCAGCGCCTGGTAGGTGAGGTCGTGCCCGGCGCGCGCCGCCCGCGGGCCGTCCTGTCCGAAGCCCGACAGCGAGCAGAGGACGAGGTGCGGGTGGCGCCGGCGCAGCTCCTCCGGCGCCAGGCCGAGGCGCGCCAGGGTGCCGGGACGGAAGGTCTCGAGCAGCACGTCGGCGCCGGCCAAGAGGCGGTGCAGCACGCCGCGCGCCGCCTCCTGCTTCAAGTCCAGGGCGATGCTCTCGACGCCGGCGAGGAGCATCGCCGCCAGGGCGCTGGTCGTGCCGCGGATCGGCGGCGCCAGGCGCACCGGGTCGCCGTCGCGCGGCTCCTCGACCTTGACGACGCGCGCCCCGAGGTCGGCGAGCAGGCGCGCGGCCAGCGGCCCCGGCAGGAGGCGCGACAGGTCCACCACCACGACGCCGTCGAGCGGCGCTGCGCGGCGCGCCACGGCGGCGGCGCTACTCCCGCTCCACCACCATGGCGAAGCCGGTGCCGCCGGCGGCGCAGACGGTGATCAGGCCGAGGTTGAGGCCGCGCCGCTTCAGCTCGTGGAGGAGCTGCATGGTCACCCGCGCGCCGGTGGCGCCGAACGGGTGGCCGAGGGCGATCGAGCCGCCGTTGACGTTGATGCGGCCGAAGTCGATCGTCCCCACCGGCTCGCTGCGCCCGAGCTCGCGCTCGGCGAACTTCTTCGACGCCCAGGCCTTGAGGTTGGAGAGGACCTGCGCCGCGAAGGCTTCGTGCATCTCGACCAGCTCGATATCCGAGAACTGCAAGCCGGCGCGCTCGAGCGCCACCGGCGCCGCGTAGGCCGGCCCCTGGAGGAGCTGGTGTCCCGGGTCCACCCCGGTGAAGACGAAGGAGCGGATGTAGCCCAGCGGCTCGTAGCCCAGCGCCTTCGCCTTCTCCTCGCTCATCAGCAGCACCGCCGAGGCGCCGTCGGTCAGCGGGCTCGAGTTGCCGGCGGTCAGCGTGCCGTAGCGCTTGTCGAACACCGGCCGCAGGGCGCCGAGCGCCTCCATCGAGGTGTCGGCGCGCACGCCGGTGTCGTGGTCGACCGCGCGGTCGTGCTTCGGCGGCGGGAAGGTGGCGACGATCTGCTCGGCGAAGCGGCCCTCCTCGTGGGCGCGGGCGGCGCGGTGGTGCGACATCAGCGCCACCTCGTCCTGGGAGCGGCGCGAGAGGTCGTTCTCCTTGGCCATCTTCTCCGCCGACTCGCCCATCGTCTGGCCGGTGGTGTACTCGGCGATGGCGGGCGCCACCGGCGCCAGGTCGCCGGGGCGGAGCTGGGCGAGCACCTTGGCGCGGTCGGTGAGGCTCTTGGCGCGCGACAGCTTCATGAACACCTGCGCCGCCTCGTCGCTGAAGCGGATCGGCACGTTCGACAGCGACTCGGCGCCGCCGGCCAGCACCACCGACGCTTCGCCCTTCAAGATCGCCTCGGCGCCGAAGGTGATGGCGCGGTTCGACGAGGCGCAGGCGAGGTTGACGGTGGTGCCGACGGTGGTCATCGGCAGCGAGGTGCGGAAGACGACCTCGCGTCCCAGGTTGGGCGCGTGCAGCGCCGGCACGACGACCCCGAACACCGAGAGGTCGACCTCCTCGGGGTCGATGCCGGTGCGCGCCAGCAGGGCGGAGGCGGCGACGCCGGAGAGGTCGACGACGTCCATCCCCTGGTAGGCGGTGCCGGCCTTGACGAAAGGCGTCCGCGCGCCGGCCACGATCGCCACCCGCCCGTGGCGGCCGGAGAGCTCCTGGCGCTCGGCGGACGGCAGCGGCAGCGGACCGTCCGGGTGGACCCACACGGTGTCCGCGCGCTCGCGCACCTCCTCCTCCGCCGAGGCGGTGTTCTCGGA
>CAZLBJ010000001.1:0-4173 GCA_964557755.1 uncultured Thermoanaerobaculia bacterium | reverse complement strand
GAAGGCGAGCGCCGCGAGGCGGGCGTCGGTGGCGCGCCGGGAGGCGTCGCCGCCGGCGAAGGGCGCCGGCGACGCTTCGGCGCCCTGGCGCCGCCGGCGGCTCTCGCGGATGGCGGCGAGCTCGGCGTCCAGCACCTCGGCGAAGGACCGGGCCTCGTCCTTCTCCTCCGCCTCCTTCTCTTCCGCTCGACCGGCCCGCTCCTCGGTCTCTTCCACCTCGCCGTTCGCGCCCAGCTCGTCCATCTCAGCCTCCCTGCGGCTCTCGGGTCATCAGGTCCGCCGTCCGCTCGGCGACGGCGGCGATGGTCATCGACGGGTTGCGGCCGGTCGGCCGCGGCAGGGCGGCGCCGTCGGCGACGTAGAGGCGCGGGTGGCCGAAGACCTCGCCGCGGTGGTCGACCACGCCGTCGTCCGGTCCGCGGCCCATGCGCGCGCCGCCCAGCGGGTGGACGGTGACCAGCGTCTTGAGCAGCCGCCAGTAGAGCGGGATGCGCAGCTTGCCGCCGGCCGCCCGCGACAGGCGGCGGTGGCTGTCGAGCACCGCGTCGATCACCGGGCGCGACGGGCCGACGTCCCAGGACAGCACCAGCTCCTCGCGCCAGGGGCGGAACCAGCGGCGGCCGAGCGACAGGCGGCCGTCGCCGGCGTCGAGCCCCTCGCCGAGCCACACCATGACGCGGCCGAGCGGGTTCTTCTCGTCGAAGCCCCGCGTCAGGTGGCCGCGCAGCGCCAGCGCGCCGAGCCCGCCCAGGCCGCCGGTGCGCATGCGCGCGCGCAGCGCCTCGATCAGCACGTTGGGGAAGCCGTCGTCCTCGACGAAGAAGCGCTCGCCGCCCTGCGAGCCGTCCATGAAGTCGAGGCCGCCGGTGATCGTCGGGCCGGTGCCCTGCTCGACCTCGGCGTCGCGGGGGTAGACGTCCGGTGTGAGGAAGTTGGCGTTCGGGCTCCAGCGCCCGCCGAGCTGGCGCGACACGTGTGGCAACGTGCGCAGGCGATCGCGGCAGACGAGGAGGAGCTCGGTCGTGCCCAGCGAGCCGGCGGCGAGCACCACGCGGTCGGCCAGCGCCTCGCCGGGCACCCGGCGGCCGCCCTCCAGCCGGTCGAAGCGCACCCGGTAGCCGCTCCCGTCCGGCTCGACGGCGGTCGCCAGGTGCAGCGGCCGCACCTCGGCGCCGCGGCTCTCGGCCGCCGGCACGTAGTTGAGGTCGAGCGTGTTCTTCGCCCGCACGTCGCAGCCGATGTCGCAGTTGCCGAGGTGGACGCAGGTGCCCTGCTTCTTGCCCTGCGGGTTGGTCCACGGCTTGGAGTGGCGGACGTCGAGCGGCTGCGGCAGGTCGTAGCTGTACTCGGGGTCGAAGGTCACCGCCAGCGGCACCGGCCCGAAGCGGTCGCTCCAGCCGGCCGCGCGCACGGCGCGCTCCATCAGCCGGTAGCGGTGGGTGTGCTGGCCGGGCGGGATGGTCTCGACCCCCATCATCCGCCGCACCTTGTCGTAGTACGGCGCCAGCTCCTCCATGCCTATCTCCGGCGGCCAGCCCTCGCGGAAGGTCTCCGGTCCGGCCTCCATGACGACGCTCGAGTAGCACATCGAGCCGCCGCCCACGCCGGCGCCCTGGGCCACCACCATGCCGCGGAAGAAGCGCAGGTCGAGCCAGCCGTTGAGCTTCTCGGGCCTGGCGTGGTGGAAGAGCCACGGGTCGGTCGACTTTCGCGGGTAGTTGCTCTCGTCCCAGCGGCGGCCGCGCTCGAGCACCAGCACCCGGGCGCCGGCCTCGGCCAGCCGGCAGGCGGCCACCGCGCCGCCGAAGCCGCTGCCCACCACGATGGCGTCGAAGCGCTCGCTCATCGCCGAAGCCTCATGCGCTTCCCCTCCCCGGCGCCGGCCGCGGCGGCGCCGCCGGCTGCGCCGCGGCCACCCCCTGCGGCAGGTTCGGCACGTCGCGCGGGATCCAGAAGTGGAGCCGCTTGTCGCCGCCCTCGGAGATGGCGTACTCGGTGAATTCGAGCACCCCGATGCGCCGCCACTCGCGGTCCTCGAAGTCCTTCACCTGGATCTCGTAGACCAGCTTGCCGCCCGGGTACTTCTCCAGCCGCAGCTCGTCGCGGAAGTCCTTCTCGTCGACCCGCGGCACGTCGCGCGGCACCTCGAGGCGCATCAGGTCCGGGGTCACCACCGGCTGGCCGGGCGCCACGCCGAGGGTCGAGATGGGGAAGAGCTGGCGGTAGCCGGGCCGGGTGTCGACCATGCGGAAGATCAGCCGGTTGATCAGGTTCGACGTCGGGTCCCAGCCGATGGCCGGGAAGTTGGACATCTCGACGTCGGTGATGTGCCTGGCGCGGTAGCCCGAGAGCTTGCTGACGGCGACGAAGTTGCCCGGCCACACCCGCTCGTCCGGGTCGAGGGTGGGATAGACCTTGCCGCCGATGCCGAAGGCGCGGATGGCGCCGCGCTTCAAGAACAGCCCCGCCACCGAGGCGCGGGCGATCAGCAGGCCCTCCGAGCCGGTGGCGAAGTAGCCGGTGTAGGGCGTCTCGGTGTCGATCCTCCAGCGCCCGGCGAAGGTGACGCCGTTGGCGTGGATCAGCTTGTCGTAGTACGGCCGCACGTCGCGCCGGTCGTGCATGTTGCGCGACGAGTCGTTGAGGAACTGGAACATCTTCCCCGGCCGCAGGCCCCAATGGTAGGGGAGCTTGGCGCCGTACGGTCCGGAGAAGGCGACGTCCTTGACCTCGCGGAAGGTCGAGCCCTGGTAGTCGAAGATCTCGCTGTCGAGCTGGCGGCCGCGCCGCGGGCGCAGCGCCATCACCTTCATCAGGAACGGGAACTGGAGGAGGAACAGGGCGCCGTCCATGATGCCGAACGCCGGGTAGAAGCCCGGGTTGAGCAGCAGGAAGAACACCACCCCCGGCAGCCGCGCCCACACCGCCAGGTGGGCGTTGGCGCGGTAGCGGTAGGGCCGATTGGCGCCGGGGACGTAGAAGACGCCGAGGAGCACCAGGATGAGCGCCGCGAAGCCGGTCCACACCGGGTCGCCGGTGGGCCGGAAGCCGAGCACGTCGAGGAGCTGCCGCGGGAAGAAGATCGCCGGGATGCCGAGCGCCCAGTCTGCGAGGATGCCGAGCCACACCAAGCGCTTGAACCACACCGCCGAGCGGTCGTCGGCCGGCGCCTGCAGGTCGCCGGGGTCGGCCTCCGCCTCGTCCGGGGTCGGCGCTTCCTTCATCGCCAGCAGCAGGAGCGGGAACTGGATCAGGAACAGCACGCCGTCGAGGATGCCGAAGGCGGGATAGAAGCCCGGGTTGAGCACCAGGAAGTAGAGCACCCCCGGCGGCCGTGCGAAGACGGCGAACCAGGCGTTGAGCTTGTAGCGGTGCGGCTGCTGGGCGCCGGGGATGTAGAACAGCGACAGCAGCACCACCAGCAGGGCCGAGAACGACGTCCACACCGGGTCGCCGGTGGGCCGGAAGCCGAGCGTGGCGAGCACCCACTCGGGGGCGAAGATGGTCGGGATGCCGAGCGCCCAGTCGGCGAGGATGCCGAGCCAGACGGCGCGGCGGAACCAGGGCGTGTAGCGTCGGGTGGTCATCGCGGTGCTCCTAGAGGGTCTTCAGGTACTCGAGGAGCGCCCGCTTCTCCTCGGCCGGGAGGTTGGTGCCCCACAGGTGTCCCTGGTTGCCGTTGCCGGGCTCGCGGGTGTCGTAGCGGGTGCCGAAGCGGCGCGCCTCGGCGCCGGCGGAGACGAAGCCGACGCGGTCGGGGTCGTAGAGGTCGTAGCCGCGGTGGAAGCGCTCCGTGCGCTCCTCCGGCGGCGCCAGCAGCTCGTCGAGGTACGGCACCGAGCCGTTGTGGAGGTAGGGGGCGCGGATCCAGATGGCGTCGAGCGGCACGTTGACGTAGCCGCCGGTGGCGCGGAAGTGCTCGAAGCGCCACGGGTAGCGCTCGGTGTAGCGGCGGTAGGACTCCGCCGCCTCCGCGGTCCACATCTCGGCGCGGTGCGGGTCGGTCCACGGCGTGCCGCCGCTATCGACCCCGCCGCTTTCGACCCCGTCCACCCGCCACGCCTCCGCGGTGAGCGGCAGCACCTTCCCCGTCTCCTCCCCGTCCATTGCGTGGCAGCGGGCGCAGTGCTGGCGGTAGACCGGCTCGCCGGCGGCGGCGAGCGCCTGGTCGAC